>JAHYJQ010000330.1 GCA_019429025.1 Trueperaceae bacterium
GGTGTGGGTGCGGGACTGGATCGGCGTGGTGGTGCCGGTGACGCGGATCGAGGAGGTGACGGAGACCACGCCCGGCCGCGCCAGGCAGTCGGAGGGCCAGATCTCGAGATCGCCCGAGTCGATCAGCCCGGGCAGTTGCGAGGCGCTGTAGTTCGGGTCGGAGAACAGCGTCTGCAGCACGCCCAGGTCCGTGACGGTGGCGTTCACCCGACCCGGCACGAAGCGGGTGGCGGTGCGCGAAAGCTGCCCGTCACCGTTGAAGTCGCCGCGGGGGAAGACGTTCTCCTGCGCCGGAGTACCGACGGCACGGTCGCCGTTGACGTCCTTCTTCGGGTGGTTGGCCGATCCGTCGAGCGTCAGGCCGGCGGGGTTCTCGACCTGCAGCAGCCAGTCGCGCCAGCGCCGGAAGTCCGACATGTCGATGTTGCCGTCACCGATGCCGCCGTCGCCGTCGGCGTCCTCACCGACGAAGTCGACCGCGGTGCCGACGAGCACGCGCTGGTTGCCGTCGGGGGTGCCGTCGTCGATGTCGAGCAGCATCCGCAGCACCGCGTCGCCGCCCTTGACGCGGTCGATGTCGATCACCGTGGCGAAGGCGTCGATGCGGGGGCTGGCGCCGCCGGCCACGGCCACGGCGTTGGCGGCGAGCAGTCCGACGATCTGGCTGTGGGTCAGGGTCGGATCGACGGCGTACAGGTAGCTGATCAGGCCGGTGACGTGCGGGGCCGCCATCGAGGTGCCCGACATCGTCTCGTAGAAGGTCGTGGGGGTGCCGCTGCGCCACGAGGTGCTCAGCACGTCGCTGCCGGGGGCCGAGATGTCGCCGCCGATGTTCGAGAAGCCCGAACGGGTGGCGCCCCCGGCGCTGGCGGCGCTGTTGGCGACCGACTCGACCACGATGATGTTGGACATCCCGAACTCGATCCCCGCGTAGGCGAAGGGGCTGCCCCAGCGGGCCTGCATCCGCACGAAGCCGCCGGCGCCGTCCGAGATGTCGTTGGAGTCGTTGCCGGCCGCCACCACGAACAGGGGCAGGCGCCTGCCTCTGATGAGGTGGATCAGCTCGGCCAGGACGAAGATGGCTCCCTGGTTCTCGACCAGGTCGTGAACGGCGGTGTTGGTGTTCTGGTTGATGCCGGCGGGGCCCCAGTTGTAGCCCAGGCTGGCGTTGACCACCAACACGTCGGTGCGGGCGTTGATCAGGCCGAAGAACCCGGCGCTCATCTGCTGGCCCCAGCTGGTGCGGACGCTCAGGGTGGAGCCGCTGCCGCTGAAGGCGGGCGCGTTCAACACCAACTCGGCGAAGGGGTTGACGCCGTCCACGCCGACGCCGTTGTCGAAGGTGGCGGCGATGGTGCCGGCGACGTGGGTGCCGTGTTCGTGCTGGGTGCCAGAGGTCAGGTTCTGATCGTAGACCAGGTCCTGATGGCTGTTGGCGAAGCCCACGTCGAGCACGCCCGTCGGGGTGGTGTTGCCGCGCTTGGCCACGGCCGCGTTGAGGTTCCAGAGCTGGGGCACGCGGATGCGCTCCAGGCCCCAGTTGCCGCCGGCGGGCGCCGTCTGCCAGGTCCAGCCGGCCGGGGTACCGGTGTTGGGGCGTGACACCCGGGTCGGCGTCAGGAGCCCGTCCTGCACGACGTGCTTGACGAGCTCATCGGCCCGCAAGCGCTCCAGCAGGTCGATCATCGCCTGGTGATCGGCGGTCGGCACCCGCAGGAACAGGATGCCCTCGGCCTCGCCCACCACGCCGGGGATGCCGCCCACGATCTCGGCCCCGATGTCGCTCAACAGGTCGTTGGCCTCCCCGACGGTGGTGCCCATCTCGAACACCAGCACGAGGGTGTTGAAGGAGATCGGAACGCCAGGCAGGTCCGGGTGGTCCTCGGCGTAGTCTTCCTCGCGCGGCACGAACTCGGCGCTGGGAATGGCACCCTCGACGGGATCGTCGAGCTCACCCAGCAACTCGTTGGCGGGTGGCGTCGGTGCGACCGTGATGACCGCCGAAGCCGTCAGGCTCCCCGCGGTCGCCGTGAGCGTGACCTGCGTCGCTTCCGTCACCGACGCCGGGGGCGTGTAGGTCGTGGTCGGCCCCGTCGTCGGCGTGATCGATCCGACGTCGGGTTCCAAGGACCAGTCGATCGTGTCGCTGGCGTTCTCCAGCGTGGCCGTGAAGGCCTGCGGCACCCCGCCCTCGACCACCGTGTGGGCGGTCGGGCTGACCGTGAGCACCGGCGCCACCTGCTGGAAGCAGGCGACGAGCAGCGCGAGAAGCGATAGCGACAGCACCGCGACGAGACCACGGACGAGGTCACTCCTCATCGTGCGGCTCCTTTCCAAGCATCGGTTCACGACTGACGCACGCGATGCGTCCTCGCCCGGGCTCCGCGACGCAGATGTCGCCTTCGGCGCTCACGGCGAGGCCGGCAGCTCCCTGCAGGCGGCGGGGGTGGATCATCCTCCTTCCATCGCGGGTCAGCAGGATCAGTTCGCCGCTGCGATCGTCGGCGACCCAGATGCCCAGGTCGCTCCAGGCGATGCCCGCGGGCTGCGCGAAGGCGTGCTCGGAACGGACGAGCCGGCCGTCCGGCGACCGTTCGAGGACGGCTCCGCCGGTGATGCCCGACGCGTCCTCGCGGACGACCGTGACCAGCAGGCCGCCGTCCGGGCGCGGCGCGAGGAACCGCGGCACGCCATCCGCGAGCCGCACCTCCTGCCGCACGCTGCCCGCGGCCACGAGCAGCAGAACCCCGTTGCGCGACTCCACGGGCGTGTCCTCCCACGCGGCCAGCCAGATCCCGGCCGGGGTGGCCGCGAGGCCGTTGACGCCGCTGCCCAGACCGCGGACCTCCAGGATCCAGCCGGCCCCGTCCCAGCAGCTCAAGGCCGTCTCGCGCGTCAGCGGATCTTCCGAGGAGAAATGGCTCACGCAGACGCGGCCGTCGTCCAAGACCGCCACCCCGTAGGGGCGGGACCAGCCCTCGGCGATGGCCACGCAGCGATCGCCGTCGAGGCGGAAGACGCTCCCGTTCAGCGCATCGGTGACGTACGCCTCGCCGGCGGGCCCGAAGGCGACGCCGGTCGGAGAGAACGGCAGCGCACCCCCTGGGCAGGTCAGGCCCATCTCCCTGCCGCAGGAGAGCGCCAGCCCAGCCAGAGCGAGCCCGCAGCCGACATCGCCGTCGTGACTGGCGCTCCAGCCGCCGAAGGCACCTCCCATGCCGGCACACGCAGTCAACGCCACGAACACGAGCGTGAGCGAGACGATCGGACGATGCCGAGCCATGAAGGCTCCTGACGGCGCGAAGGCGCAGCCCGTACCCTCGTGCGGTGACGCAAGTATAGGACCGGGGGCGTGACGTAGGAACGCCAATCGACGCGCAGCGGGATGAA
>JAHYJQ010000331.1 GCA_019429025.1 Trueperaceae bacterium
CCGGGTGAACCCGGGCCCCTCGGGTCGTCGGGCGCCGGTCGCTCGTCGGGCGGGCCGGACGCCTCGTCGGGCGGTCCGGGCGTCTCGCCGGGCGCCTCGCCAAGCGCCGGCGGGCCGCCGGCACCCTGCCCAGGACCGTCGCCCGCGGAGGCGTCGGCTTCACGGCGCTCGGCCTCGTGGTACGCGACACCCCCCACCTCGACCGTGAACGTCTCGACGCGGTCCGTGAGCAGCACGAGCAGGTCGAAGCCAGCGACGAGGACGCCTTCGGCGACCACCACCTCGAGCGTCGCGGTCGCGCCGTCGGGGCGCAGCAGCGTCAGGCGCGCGGGCCCGACGAAACCCTCGAGGAGATGCAGCTCGAACGACGCGCCGGCCACCACCCGACCGACGCCGACGATGACGCCGCGGGCGTCCGTGACGATGACGCCGGCATCGCCGGCCGTGAGCGTGGCCGCGACCGCCTCTGGGGCGTCGGCGGCGGCGGCCCACGCCAGGCAGATGGCCGTGGCCCACGCGAGAAGAGCTGTCCGAACGCGACGCCGTCGCATGCCGACTCCCTGGGGACCGCGGACGCGTGGCGGTCCCGCTGCGCCGAGCGTAGCCAACGAGGCTGACGGCGGCCTGACGGCCGGGTCGGGCGCGCGCCGGTCCGGCGCCGCCACGACCCGCGTCCGCGCGAGCGTCACGCCCCGCCCCCGGCACCGTTCGGCACGTCGTCGGCGTCGTCCGCCTCCAGCCGCGACGCCAGGCTCGGCAGGCGGACCTCGAAGCGCGCGCCGCCGGCGTCCGCCGACGTGGCGACGATGCGCCCCCCGTGCTGCTCCACGAGGTCCTTGCTGATCGTCAGCCCGACCCCGCTGCCGCGTCCCCGACGGAAGCCGCGTTCGAACACGCGCGCCAGCGCCTCGGCGTCGAGCCCGGGCCCATCGTCCTCCACGCGCAGCAGGTGCTCGTCGGCGCCGGCCGCCAGCGTCACCCGCACGCCCTGCGGGCGGCCGGCGGCCTGCACGCCGTTGCGGACGAGGTTGCGGACGACCTGCATGAGGCGGTCGGCGTCCCCGATCACCTGCGCGGGCGCGGGCGCCTCGCAGCGCACGCCCGGGTACTCCCCCGCGGCGCGCTCGAGCAGGACGCGCAGGTCGACGAGGGCGAGGTCGAGCGGGCGCTCCAGCTCGCCGCGGGCGAGCACCAGCAGGTCCTGCGAGGTGTGCAGCAGTTCCTGGGCCGCGTCGGCCGCGGCGCGCAACTCGGCGTCCGCCGGGCGCTCGCGCCGCAGCGCACCCAGGTGGTAGTTCACCAGCGTGAGCGGCGCGCCGAGCTCGTGGGCGATCTCCAGCAGGAAGGCGCGCTCGCGCCGCGACCGCTCGCGGATCGCCGTCAGCGTGGCGTTGAGCGCATCGGTGAGGGCGCGGACCTCCTGGCTGTGGCCCGGGTACGCGATCGCCTCGGGCGCCTGCGGATCGACCGCGCGGGCCCGCTCCGCCACCAGTTCGAGCGGCCGCAGCGAGCGCCGGGCGACCACCAGGGCGACGAGGGTCGACGACAGGAACGCGAGGGCGCCGCCCCACCCCAGGCTGCGAGCGAGGTCGGCCCGCGTGCGCAACGCCGCCTCGATGTCGTGCGCCACGCGGATCGTGCCGCCGGCGCCACGCCAGGGCGCGCTGGCGATGAGGTGGCGGCGCCCGTCCAGGCTCGCCGGCGCCGGCTCGGGCGCGAGCGGCAGCGGCTCGTCGCGGCCCCAGGCGAGCACCACGCGCCCGTCGGCGCCGACGACCTGCACCGCGAAGCCGGGCGTCGCCGGGTCGACGAAGGCGGCGCCGAGCACCGGCGCGTCGAGGAGCGCCGCGACGCGGGCGACGTCCTCGAGCAGCAGCCGGCGGAGCTCGGCCGACTGGTCGCGCACGAACCAGCCGTACGCCAGCCCGCTGGAACTGACGACCACCAGCAGCGCCAGCAGCGCCACGCCCAGTCCGACCTGGTTCCGGAGGCTCACGCGTCGTCGGGCCGGACGAGGTACCCGAGCCCGCGGATCGTCTCGACGACGGCGCCCGCGCCCGCGGCGTCCAGCTTCTTGCGCACCCGCGACACGACCGCCTCGACGGCGTTCGGGCCCACGTCGGCGGCGCCGTACAGGCGATCGACGATGGTGTCCTTCGAGAACACGCGGCCCTGGTTCTCGAGCATGAGCTCGAGCAGGTGGAACTCCTGCGCCGAGAGGTCGATGCGCGCGCCCTCGAAGGCGCACCAGCGCTCCTCGGTCGCCAGCGTCAGGCCGCCCCGGTGGACGAAGCCGCCCCGGGCCCGTGAGCGCGAGCGCATGCGGGCGTAGACACGCGCCAGCAGCTCCTCCATCTGGAAGGGCTTGCTCAGGTAGTCCGCCGCGCCGGCGTAGAGGCCGCGCACGCGGCTCGCGAGGTCGCCGCGCGCCGTCAGCATGACGACGTCGGCCTCGTTGCCCTCGAGCTGCTCGGCGACCTCGATGCCGTCCATGTCCGGGAGGTTGAGGTCGAGCAGCACGACGTCGAAGGCCTCCGTCTCGGCCCGGACCAGCGCCTCGCGGCCCGTGCCCACCACCGCCGTGTCGTAACCGCGGCCCAGCTCGCGGGCCAGCACCCCGGCCAGCCGGGCGTCGTCCTCGACGATCAGCACGCGTTCTCGACGCATCGCCACCACCTCGGGCCGCCGCGCACGAGGCGCGGGCCGCGGCGGCCCAACCCGATTCTGTCACCGTGGGCCCGCGGCACCCCCGCGATGGCGTCGCTCGGCCCGACCCGTCAGACGCGTGTCAGGTACGCCCCCTACGCTTCCCTTGGGCGCCAAGGCGTCCGGCTCGGGACGAACGACGGCCCGGGCAGACGGCGACACCGGGCCGCGTCGCACACCAGCGACGAGACCCTGGGGAGGCGATCACATGCGGAGGATCCTGGCAGGCACGTTCGCGCTCGCGCTGCTCGCGGTGGCGTTCGCGGCGCCGCCGATCGACTACGAGCTGACCTGCGGCGAAGACGGCGGGCTGATCGGCGTCCTCAGCCTCACCGAGGGCAAGGTGCGCGTGGCGCTGGTCGAGGGCGCCTCCTGCGATGCCGAGGAAGGGATCGTCGTCGTGGGCCCCGAGGGCGCCCCGGCGATCGGCGTCGAGGTCGATTGGGACGCCGAGCCGCCGACGGCCACGGCGACCGTCGCCGAGGCCGACGCCGAGGTCGTGGACCTGGTCGTGGTCCCCGAGGTCGCCATCGACGGCATGCTCGACGCGCAGCGCCTGCGCGCCGCGGCGATGGAGATGCGCCGGCAGGCGGCCGAACGAGGCGAGGCCGAGCGCGACCAGGGCTGCGACCAAGACTGCGACCAGGACCGCGACCGAGACTGTGACCAGGACCGCGACCAGG
>JAHYJQ010000013.1 GCA_019429025.1 Trueperaceae bacterium
GGCGCCCACCTACCGCGCCAGCTTCGCCGACGCGGACGGCGGCGTGCTCCTGGTTCGCGAGCTCGACCCGATCGTCGCCGTCACGTCGCACCCCGCCGGCGGCGTGACGGTCGCGAGCGGCGGCGTTCGCCTGCGGCGGGCGGGCGAGGTCGTGGCGTCGGAGCGCGTCGCGACCGACGCGGAGGCGTTCTGGGACTGGTTCACGGGCGAGGTCCTGCCGGCGGTGGCCCGCACCCTCGACACGGAGGCGGCGCCGCTGCTCGCGGAGATCGCGGTCGTCGCCTCGCTGTCGGAGCCCGACGACGTGCTGCCCATCGACCACGAGACCGACAGCGTGCTGGAGGTGCTGCACGAGGAGGTCTACTTCGGCGTGCTCGAGGCGTTCGAGCGGGCGTGCGGTGGCGCGGCGCCGCGCTCGCTCGGTGTCGGTCGGGTCCTGCCGTTCTTCCAGGGCGCGCCGGGCGCGCCGCTGCGCGCCCGCGTCACCGTTCGCGAGAGCGGGAGCGACCGGCTTGGCGTCCGCACCCGCGACGGCGGCTGGACCCTCGCCCCGCGTTGCGGCGCGCGGGTGCTCGTGTGCGCCGTCCATGGCCGGGGCGCGCTTCCGACGGGTATCGAGCTCGAGGTGGTGGGGGAGGCCGATGAGGTCGGCGCCGCGCTGAGGCGGCTGCGCTGGAGCGCCGCGCAGCCGGACGCGCCGTGGCCGCCGGGCGTCGCCGTCCGGCTCGCCAACGGACCCGCTGGTGGGGCCGATCGCGTCGGGGACCGCGCGCCGTCAGCGGGCGCGTTCCAGCTGCGGCCCGCCGCGGCGTCGCCCCCGCCGCCCGAGCCCCTGCCGGACCGGCCCCTGCACCCGCACGAGGTGGTTCGCTTCGCGCGCGCCTGGGGTGCGCGGCACGGCGCGGCGCGGGTCGCGACCCCGCGCGAGACCGCGCTCGGTCAGCCGCTCGTCGTCATCGAGGTCACCGACCCCGAGCGCGCCGCGCCGTCGCGCGCGCGGGCCGCCGCCTGGCGCCCGACGCTGCTCGTCTCCGCGCGCCAGCACGCCAACGAGGCCACCAGCACGCAGGCGGTCCTGCGCTGGCTCGATGTGTGGCTGCGTGACCCGACGCTGCATCGGCGGGCGAACCTCGTGCTGCACCCGCTGGAGAACCCGGACGGCGCGCGCCTCCACGCCGCCTGCTGCGTGCTGGCGCCGAACCACATGCACCACGCCGCCCGCTACACCGCCTTCGGTGCCGACCTGCAGGCCAACCCGCGCGTGCGCGGCGAGGTCATCGCCGAGAGCCTGATGCGCCACGACGCCGCGCGACGTTGGCGGCCCATCGCGCACCTCAACGACCACGGCTACCCGGCCCACGTGTGGATCCGCTCGCTCAGTGGCTTCGTTCCACGAGGGTTCGGGGACTGGGCGATGCCGACGGGCCACCTGACGATCCTGACGACGCACGCGAGCGACGAGCGCGCCGCCGACGAGCTGCGCGAGCGGCTGGCGGCGGCGGCCGGGATCGCCCTGCGCACGGACGCGGGCGCCCACGCGCTCACGCAGGCGCAGGTCGCACGCAGCGCCCGCTACCAGGACGCCCCCGCCGCGCGGGCCACCCTCCGCTCGGGGCTGCCCTTCTGGCTCGGCCACCGCCCGCAGGCCACGGGAGACGACGCGCCGCAGCCCATCGTGCGCGACGGCCCGGACCGCCGATCGCCGCTGCACGCGCTCGCGCCCCTCGTGACGCTCATCACCGAGGTGCCCGACGAGACCGTCGACGGGGAGGCGTGGCACCGCTGCGTGCGCGCCCACGAGCGCGTGGACGACGCGGTGGCGCGGTCGCTGCTGGGCTGGCTCGCGGGGTGAGTTGGCGCGTTCCTGAACCAGGGTGGTGCGGTGTGCCGATCGGTCACCTGCCGCGACCGCCGAGCCGCGGGGTTCAGCCAGCGTCGAGCGGCAGCGGGGCGCGCGCCGTGACGCCGGTCCGGCCTGGGCAGAAGCCGGCGGGTGGTCGGCACGACGCCGACGACCTCGCGGCCGGCATGGGGGGGCAGACGCGCGACGTGCTCCGGCAGCTCGACGAGTTCGCGGTCGCGTGCGGGCTGGACCGGGTCTGCCTCGCCCTAGAGCGGGTCCGCGTTCTCGTACGGCCGCCAGCGGGCGCCCATGCCGTCAGCTTGCAGTGCGACGCCGGCGAGGCGCTTCCCGGACGTCTCGTCGAACACGTGGAGCCGCGCGCCGGGCGCCAGCGCGACGCTCGCTCGTTCGCCTTCGCGGATGCCGACATGCGTCTCGTAGCGCAAGACCCGCACGAGCTCTTTGGCCACGGTGACGTTGTAGAGCGTCTCGGAGCCGAGCGGTTCGGCCGTCAGGCACGTGCCGGACGCGAGCACCGCTGGGCCGCCTTCGTCGCGTGGCGCAGCCGACGCGCGCAGGTCGAGGTCGACGGGGCGCACGCCCAGCACGACGCGGGCGCCGGCAAGCCCCTCGAGGGAGCGGGCGACGTGGGCGCCGCCGTCACCGTCGAGTTCCAGCGCCCACTCGTCCCCCTCGATGCGGACGGCGCCACCCGTCGCGCTCGCGACGCCCGCGAGCAGGTTCATCGCCGGGCTGCCGATCGTCTTCGCCACGGCAACGCTCGCCGGCGTCAGGTAGACCTCTTGCGGCGTGCCGATCTGATCGACGACGCCGTCGTTCATCACGACGATGCGGTCGCCCATCGTCATCGCCTCCACCTGATCGTGCGTGACGTACACGGCGGTGGAGCCGATCGCGCGCTGGATGCGCTTCAGTTCGGTGCGCATGACGACGCGCAAGCGAGCGTCGAGGTTGCTGAGCGGTTCGTCGAGGAGCAGCACCGACGGGTTCCGGACGATCGCCCGGCCGAGCGCGACGCGTTGCTGCTGGCCGCCCGAGAGTTCGCCCGGGCGCCGGTCGAGCTGCGTCGTCAACTCGAGCATCTCGGCGACGGCGGCGACGCGCGGCTGGATCTCGGACTTCGGGACGCCCGCGGACTCGAGCGGGAACGCGATGTTCTCCGCGGCGGTCTTGTGGGGGTAGAGGGCGAAGTTCTGGAAGACGAGCGCCACGCCGCGCTTGGAGGGCGCGACCTTGTTCACGACGCGGTCGCCGACGAGGATCTCCCCGGCGGTGATGCGCTCGAGCCCCGCGATCATGCGAAGGATGGTCGTCTTGCCGCAGCCGCTGGGGCCCACGAGCACCATGAGTTCGCCGGGTTCGATGCGGATGTCGGCGCCGCGAACCGCGCGAACGCCCCCGGGGTAGGTCTTCCACACGTCCTTCGTCTCGACCGCGACCGTCATGCGGGGTCTCCTTCGGTGGTGGCGTTCATCCCTTCGTTCCGCTCAGCGCGACGCCTCGGATCAGGTGCTTCTGGCCGACGATGAACATGAGGACCAGGGGAATGAGCGAGATGAGCACCGCCGCCATGAGGAGCGTCCAGCGGACGGTCTCCTGATCGGCGAAGTCCGCGAGCGCCGTCTGGATCACGCGCATGTCGGCGGTGCTGGTCATCACCAGCGGCACCAGGAACTCGTTCCAGACGGCGGTGAAGTTGAACATGGCGATCACCGCGAGCGCCGGGCGGGCGAGCGGCAGGTAGATCTTCCAGAAGATCGCGAACTCGTGCGCACCGTCCATGCGCGCGGCCTCGACGAGGTTGTCGGGAAGCATCTTCATGAACTCCCGCATGAGGTACGTGCCGTACGCGGTCGCCAGGAACGGCAGGATGAGGGACGGGTAGGTGTTCAGGATCCCGAAGCCGCCGGAGCCGAAGATGTCGTTGCCGCCGGCGAGGGGGAAGCTGCGGAACATGATGAACAGCGGGATGATCGTGACGTGCACGGGGACCATGAGCGTCGCGAGGATGAGCATGAACATCGTGGTGCGGCCCGGGAAGCGCATCTTGGCGAAGGCGTAGCCCGCGAGGCCGTCGATGATGACGATGCCGATCGTCGAGATCGAGGCGACGACGAACGTGTTCCACATCGCGCGGCCGAAGGCGGTGACCTCGAACACCTCGAGGAAGTTCTGCCATTGCGGCACGGCGGGCCACCAGACGGGCGGCCAGGCGAACACTTCGGCGGAACGGCTGAGCGCCAGCACGAGCACGATGTAGAACGGCGCGAGGATGATCGCGCTCATCCCGATCAGCGCGAGGTAGAGCAGGCCACGGCGCGTGAGCCGCATGACGGGCGAGCTGTAGTCGACGTTCATCGCCGCCCCTTCAGCTGGCCGGACCACGTGAGGAGCAGGAGGGACAGGCCCATGATCGCCAGGAAGAGCACGACGGCGACGGCCGCGGCGTAGCCCATCGAGAACGACACGAACGCCTGGTTGTACGAGAACAGCACGGCGGTGGTCGTGGCGCGGCCGGGGCCGCCGCCGGTGAGCACGACGACCTGATCGAAGACCTGCAGGTTGAAGATCACGGCGGTGACCACGACGAACATCGTGGTGGGCATGATGACGGGCAGGATGACCTGCCGGAACGTGCGCCACCAGGAGGCGCCGTCCATCATCGCGGCCTCCAACAGGTGCTTGGGGATCCCCTGCAGGCCGGCGAGGAAGATGACGACGCTGTAGCCGAGCTGCCGCCAGATGCCGATGCCGATGAGGGTCGGGAGGGCCTGCGTGCCATCGTTCAGGAACCCCTGGCGTTCGATGCCGAACTGGGCCAGCATGTAGTTGAAGGGTCCGAACGCCGGGTTCATGATGTACAGCCACGCCACGCCGATCGCGACCCACGATGCGACCTGCGGCATGTAGAAGACGGTACGGAAGAACCCCATGCCGCGCAGCGCGCTGTTGAGCATCAGCGCGACGGAGAGCGAGAGGATCGTCGCCGGGATGACGGTGCCGGCGGTGTAGATCAGCGTGACGCCGAAGGCGTTCAGCGCCCGCGTGTCGTTGAAGAGGCGAACGTAGTTGTCGAACCCGATGAACCTGGGGGGTTGCAACAGGGAGTACTGCGTGAGGCTCAGATATCCGGCGTAAAAGAGCGGCGCGATCTTCAGCGCCAGGAACAACGCCATGACGGGCAGCACCAGGATGAGTCCCCAGCGTGCTTCGTCGGGCGTGACCCAATCACCCCGAAAGGGGCGCGGTGACCGTTTCACCTTCCGCCTCCGTCGTGAAGGCGTCTTCCTGACCCCGAGGTCCTCTCGGGGTCAGGAAGACATGGCGTTCGAGACGTCGAGCGATCACGCCGTCAGTTGCTGATGGAGAAGAACCCGACGCCCGACCGATCGATGATCTCGCGTTGGATCTCGTCGACGGCGCCGTCCATGGCGCGCTGCGGATCCATGCCGTTCACGAGGAGCTCGTCGAGCCAGGCGTTGAGGATGTTCTCGTACTCCCCGAAGTTCGGGTGCGCCGGATCGGCCGACCCCGCCTCGAGCGCCAGCGCGAGGTAGCGCGCCGCGAGCGGGTTGGTGTCGAAGTACGGGTGCCCCTGCGTGGCGATGGCGGCGGGGATCGACCCGCCGAGGCCCGCGAGCTGCACGATGTTGTCGGGTTCGAGGACGAGGAAGCGAAGGAGCTCGGCGGCCGCCTCGGGGTTCCGCGAGGTGCTGGTGATCCCGATGACGTTCGCGCCGAGGCCCACGCCGGCCAGGTCGGGGCTGCCGGAGGGGCCGGCGGGCACGAGGCTCATGCCGGCGTACTGGAGCGCGTCGGGGAACTCGTTCTGCCAGTTGCGGAACGCGAAGTTGTTGTACACCATCGCGGTGCGCCCCTGGCCGAGGCCGACGTTGTCGGCTTCGATCGCGCCACGCTGATCGGTGGCCTGAGAGAGGCGCTGGAAGAACGCTGCGGCCTCGACCGCTTCGGGCGAGTTCATGGTGGGCGTCATGCCGTCCGCCGAGAACATGCTGCCGCCGTTCCCCTCCACGAGGCGCGTGAAGAGGTTCGAGCGGTTGAATCCGAAGGAGGAGGAGTAGAAGCCGAGCTGCCGGAGGCTGCTGCCCTCGCGGATCGTCGCGCCTTCGGCCCAGGCGAACCACTCGTCCCACGACTGCGGGGGCTCGGACGCGTCGTTGCCGCCGGCCTCGATGAGGTCGGTGCGGTAGCTGAGGACGTTCGCGCTGAACCAGGTCGGCAGCATGTACCAGGTGTCGTTCCAGGTCGTCAGGTCGACGGTCGCGGGCACGAAGTCGGCGGGATCGAAGAACTGCGAATGATCCGCGAGGATGCCCCGCTCCGCGAAGCCGGCGACGAGGTTGCTGAAGCCGAAGATGATGTCGGGCAGCGTGCCGGAGGCCGCGGCCGTCGCGATCTGCTGCTGGTACGTGGACCAGGCGGTGATCTCCCAGTCGACGCGGATGTTCGGGTTCTGCGCCTCGAACGCCGGGATGAGGCGCTCCAGGACCGCCCCGTGCGCTTCTGGCGTGCCGTTGAACCACATGCGCACGGTGACCTGCTGCGCCAAAGCGACGGAGCTCGTCGCCGCGGCGAGGACGAGGGCGACGGCGAACAGCCGGAACGACCTCCAACGGGATGGGACGGCATGGATCATGTGTTCCTCCTGATGCACGGGGAGCGGGGGGCCTGTGTTATGGCTTTCACCTTCTCCCGAACCGTAACATGTGGGCGCAGACTCGGAGCCACGCGCGGGGGTCGTCGCGCGACCGCCGCCAAAGCATCTCCGGCGCGATCGGCGAGCCTGGCACACGACTTGCGGCTCGCGAAGGCCGGCGAGGCCGTCGAGATCACGGAGCGCGGCGTCGCCATCGGGCGGATCGTCCCCGTTGCCGCGCCGGTCGAGGACCGTCTGGACGCCATGGTGCGCGGTGGTTGGCTGCAGTGGGACGAGCGGCGCTTGCCGCGCACCGCACCCGTGGCGCGCGCCCGCGGACCCCGCAGCGTGGCCCGTGGGGCTCGCGTAGACGCTGTCGACAGCGTGGCCCCTACCTACGCGCCGGTTACCGCCTGCGGGTGGTCGTCGCGGACCAGGTCGAGCTCGGCGGCCCTGGCGTTGGCCTCGACCTGCGCGACGCTCTTGCAGCCGGGGATCACGCAGGTGACGGTGGGGTGCTGCAGGCACCAGGCGAGCGCCCAGGTCGCCATGTCGACCCCCGCCGGCACCTCCTCGCGGCCGATGCGCTCGGCTTCCTCGAGCTTGCGCCGGACGTCCGCGCGATCGTGCCGCGAGCGCACGTCGCTGGTGTCGTCGAAGGTCGCGTCCGGGCGGTACTTGCCGCTGAGGTAGCCGCTGGCGAGCGGTACGCGGGCGAGCACGCCGAGGTCGTGGCGCTGACAGGCAGGGAAGACGTCGTGCTCCGGCGTGCGGTCGAGCCGGTTGTAGACGACCTGGATGGCTTCGGCCCCGACGTCGCGCGCACGGCTCGTCTGGTAGGCGTCGTCGTTCTTGCCGATGGAGACCCCCAGGTGGCGGATGCGGCCGGCCTGCACCTGCTCGGCCAGCGCCGGCCACAGCTCGGGGTCGTCGAAGGCTTCCTTGGTGCCGGAGTGGAACTGGTAGAGGTCGACGTGATCGGTGCGCAGTGCCTCGAGCGAGGCGTCGAGTTGCCGGAGGACCTCGTCGGCCGTCCATAGCTGATCGCGCTCGAAGGCACGCTTGTAGCGGTGGCCGAACTTGGTGGCGACGAACCATGCGTCGCGGTGGCCCTCGATGGCCTCGCCGATGAGGCGTTCGGAGAGGTGGTCGCCGTAGCATTCGGCGGTGTCGAGGAGGTTGATGCCGAGTTCGCGGGCGCGGTCGAGGATGTCGCGTACCTCGGTCGCGTCGTAGTCGCGGCCCCACTCGCCTCCGAACTGCCAGGTGCCGATGCCGACGACGGAGACGGGCATCTCGGTCGAGCCCAGGCGGCGGTACTTCATGCTGGCCTCCTCTTCCCGGGGCGCGGCGCGGTCGGTCGCGGGCCCCACCTGCGGTGGGTCGAGGGTACCGCGGGGTCGGCTCGGTCGGAAGTCCCGCGCCTGGTGCTCGCGGACGCGCGGCCCGCGCGACGGCGGCCTTGGGATCGCCGGGCGGCGCGACGACGAAGGTGGGGTTGAAGGCGGCCACGGGCGTGCCGGTCGCGACGCTGACCACGTGGTCGCGCTCCTCGCTCGCCGGTGGGTGAGGTGATGAGCACGTTGGTGGCGTCGCTCTTCCAGTCGTGGGTGGCGTAGCGCCGCATGCGGACTTGGTTGATGCCGCGCCCTGCGCTGTAGTCGAGTTCCTCGATGCTGGCGTTGGGGATGGGGAAGTTCGCTTGCCGGATGAGTTTCTCGATGCGGTTGGCGCGCCGCAGGGGTCTGGGGCTGCACTTTCGTGGCTTGGCGGCGGTCGACGAGCGCGTTCGCCATCGCGCGCGTCAAACCGAGCTGCTCGTCCGCGGCGCGAAGCAAGATGGCGCCCGCGTCGCTGCTGCTGTCGGGCTGATCGAAGCGGGCGATTAGCACTTGCGGGAACAAACCCTCGAACCGGACCGATTCCGACGTGCTAGCATCCGTCACGAAAAGGCCTCCTGCGTAGAGAAAGGTGGTTCAGCACCTACTTTCTACCACGCTGGGGGCCTTCCCCTTTTCCCACTCATGAATAATCCACGCCAAGTGTCGATGATGTCAAGGCGTAAACACTTGACACATCTGACTACGTTCTCTATGCTTCTCTAAATAGAGGCATTTAGAAACGGGTTTGTTGGGAGAAGGAGGACGATGGCTCTATTCCGTGTTCGACCGTGGCCAGTGCTCTCGATTGTGCTCGCCTTCGCGCTTTTGGGCTGCAGTACGATGCCTGACATCGACGGGCAGAGCGATACCGTCGCCATTGAGGTGGCTAGTCCAACGCTCGCCGCTCTCGCAGACGATGAAGTTCAGCAAGTGATGAACGATGCCAGGGCCGCGCAGTATGAACGATGGACGACACCCGTTGAGCTCGGCAATGTCATTGCATCGCACATGGGTGTCATGACGACCGAGAACGGGCTGGTCGCTGCCGTCATCGATCTAGTATCCGGCGACCAGATCATCTGGATGACCCTGGGCTCCGACGAGCCTGTCGTGTTGTTGCGGTTCAACACCATCGAGGCGGGCCGACATGGCCAGGGCGACGCGAACTCCATGACCTTCGTCAACCTCCAGACGGGTGCGACGCGTACGTTTAGCGCAGCCGCACTGCGAGACGGATCGGCAGCAACTCAGCACGAGGTGCTCCGCTTCGTGGATTCCGACGGGCACAGGGGCTGCATCGTCAACGAGAACCCCGTTCAGGCTGCAGCGCTCGACCCGATCTGCTACGACGACTGCATGCGGGGCGCCCAAGCTACCTGCGCCGGCACCTGCACGCTCGCGCTGCTCGCTGGTGGTCCGCCCGCGTACATCGCTTGCTTCGGTGCATGCATGTCCGTTTGGCATGCGACGTGTCTGATCGGCTGTGACTTCTAGGCAGGTCAGGTCCGAACAACGTGGTCACAGCGACCTGGGATGGGTGATCGCAACGTGAGCGGTACCGCAAGGTTCAAGTACGAGTTTGTACGAGTCGCCGCACGAGGCCGTGGCGCCACGAAGTTCGATGCATACCGCCAGGAGATATTGGACCGGGCACGTTCCGGGTGGCGCTTCGTGGCGGCCGTCACCCCGCCGGAGATCATGACCACGAGCGGTGCCGCGTACCTCGATCTCGTCTTCGAAGCGCCCGAAGACGGGTCGGAAGCGCGTGAGGACGAGGCCGAGTAGGCGCGGCAGGCGTGATCGAGCATCGCGGTCCGGTGCGCGGCGACGCGCGCACGTGGCACACGCAGCGGCAGGGCCTCCGACGCGCTCCCTGATCGCGGTGGAACGTGCCCGCTGCACGTCTGGCAGCACGTCGCCAACGTCGCTCATCCTTGCGCGAGGACCACGAACAGCGCCCGGTGCTCGTCGGCGAGGACCCCGGTGTCAAGCGACGTCCAGGCTTCAGCCGTCGTTGACAGGGACGCGGCATGCTCACCGCGCTTTGGCGTCGTGAGCCACTGTGGCGTACATTGTTGTGCGGCGGCCGTGATGGCTGCCGGCCCTCGGGAGGGAGACCCACATGGCTTTGGATTCGCGGCAGGAGCACCGGTCCGAGCGCATTCAGGCGCGCGCTACGAAGCACGCGAAGGACACGTTGGAGCAAGCGGCAGCCGTGATGGGCGTCAGCCTGAGTGACTTCATCATCTCGACCGCCGTGGAGCAGGCGAGCAAGACGTTGCAGGCTCACGCGCAACTGGAGTTGAGCGCGCGTGACAGCCGGACGTTCGCGGAGGCGCTGATCAACCCACCTGCGCCCAACGACGCTTTGCGCGCCGCCAGGGACCGCGACCTTGCAGAGGTGGAACGCTAGCGCTGCATGCCGCCTACTCGCCCCAAGTTCACGGTTGCGCTGCTCGATTCGAAGTTCCACGGTCGGGCAGCGTTCTCGTGCGGCGAGCCGTCGCTGGACGAGTACCTCGAGCGGCGCGCCGGTCAGGATCTGAAGCGTCGATGGGCAGTCACGTACGTGCTCGCGCCCATCGATGAGCCGTCGGTCGTGGCCGGGTACTTCACGCTGTCGGCATACGCCGTGCTGGTGCGTGAGCTCCCGGAAGAGGTGGCCGTGCGCCTGCCGCGCCATGATCGGTTCCCCACGACCTTGATCGGGCGGCTGGCTCGCGACGCGGCTTTCCGAGGGGACCGGCTCGGCGAGCTGCTCCTGCTGGAGGCGCTAGCGAAGGCGCTCGAGAACAGTGACCACGTGGCGTCGTTCGCCGTCGTGGTCGACGCCCTGAACGACCACGCGGCCGAGTTCTACCAGCGGTACGGCTTCCTTCCGTTCGCCGATCACGCGCATCGCCTTCACTTGCCGATGGCGACCGTCAAGACCCTGCTCGGTTAGGCGCTGTCCGGCGTGCGAACCGTATTGGGTACGGAACTCGCCGGGATGTGACGCTCGGTGTCGTGCGTCGCGAGTCGATCGCGACGCACGGCCCTCGTGACGGGGTCGGTTCCTGAGCGGTCGGAGGGCTGCCGTGCCGGCACCCACGTGGCGAGCCTGTCCAGGAACTGGGGTCCACCCCTTCCCTCGATGGTTTCGCCGATCAGCCGTTCGGAGAGGTCGTCGCCGTAACGCTCGGCCACGGTGGGCGGGGTGATCGCATGGCCCCAGTTGACATGTGTCACGTGACACGTTACATTGGCGTTGTGATTCGGTCGTTCGCCGACAAGCGCACCGAACGGCTGTGGGTGAACGGTACGGAACGCCGGTTGCCACCAGACATCGCCCGCCGCGCGGTACGCAAGCTCTCCGCCGTCGACGCTGCGACGACCATCGACGACTTACGTGTCCCGCCGGGCAACCGGCTCCATGCGCGCGACGGCGATCGCATCGGCCAACCCTCCGTCTCGATCAACGACCGGTGGAGAGTCTGCTTCCGGTTCGAGGATGGCGACGCATACGAGGTCGAGGTCTGCGACGACCACTAGGAACCCCAAGGGAGGAACATCGCATGAGCATCCCGAACACGCGGCGGTTGCGGCGCCGGCCGGTGCATCCTGGCGAGGTGCTTCGCGAGGAGTTCCTGCCCGAGTACGGCCTGACGGCCGCGCAGCTCGCAGCGGCGGTGGGTGTCTCTCGGCAGTCCGTCTACGAGCTGTTGCGCGAGCGCCGCGCGCTGAGCCCCGAGATGGCACTACGCCTCGCTCGGTTGTTCGGCAACTCCGAGGCGTTCTGGCTGAACCTGCAGCGCGCGGTCGACCTTCACGAGGCGCACGCCGCCATCGGCAATGAGGTCCGCCGCATCGACCCCCTCCGTCTCGGCTGAGAAGAGACCGAGAGGGTGACTCCAGGCGCCGCACGGGACGGGAGCGCGCCCTCGAGCGCCGGCTTCAGTTTGCGCGCTCGGAACGACACCTGGTCGGAAAGGCCCAGCGCGGCTTGCAGGGCTCGGCGTCCCATCGCTCCGTGGATCGCCGCCAGCAACGCCGCCAGCAACGCCGCGACCCGAGGGGTGACGCGAGGGTTGGCGGCGCGCACGGCGTCGTCGATCATCCGCAGCATGAACGTGATGACCGGCGCCGTGACTCCCCGTTGATCGCTGTCTTCCAGGGCCAGGTCGTACTCCGTCGACCCGGAACCGGCCAGGTTCGCAGGATGTCGCGTGCGTACGCAGGTTCCTAGCGTGCCGCCGCGGCCTCGAAGGCTGCGGCGTTCGCGGCCGACGGCGCGCGGTAGCCGCTGACCTTGCGCACGAACTGCAAGGCTGCGTCGTGGATCTTTGCCGCGGTGGCGGGCGGCTCGGCGCCGCGGAGTTGCTTGATGTTCCGGCACATGGTGCGATTGCAGACGCTGCGCGGAACTGGGCGCCTCCTCAGCCGCTCCGAACGAGCCCAAACCTCGGCGCCGTAGACTGGCGGTGATGGTGATGCCCGTTTCGACACTCGAGGACGCCGTGGAGCGCCTGCAGCCCCGGGCCGGTGACATCCGGGCGCTGGGTGTCGAGCGGCTGGCGCTGTTCGGCTCGCTGTCGCGCGGACGGCCACGGCCCGACAGCGACGCCGACGTGCTCGTTCACTTCGCTGCTGGCAAGAAGACCTACGTTCGCTTCCTCGAGTTGGCGGAGCTGCTCGAGGACGCGCTGGGACGGCCGGTCGAGCTCGTCACCGTGGAGTCGCTGTCGCCGATCTTGGGCCCCAAGATCTTGGCCGAGGCGCGGGATGTCCTTCGAGCCGCTTGACTACGTGCGACACAGCTTGGGCGAGGTCGAGTACCTCGTGTACGCAAGTGCCGGCGTCGACGAGTCCACGTTCTTCGCCGCGCGACGCTGCAGCGGGCCTTCATCCGCAGCCTCGAGGTGATTGGCGAGGCGACCAAGCGTTTGCCGCTGGAGTTCCACGCGGCGCATCCGGAGGTCGATTGGCGCGGCATGGCCGGGATGCGCGATCGCCTCATCCATGGGTACTTCGGGGTCGACCTCGACCTCGTGTGGGACGTGGTACGTGTTCGGATCCCGGAGCTCGAGAAGACGCTGAGACCGTTGCCTGCCGACGAAGCCGGCTGAGATTTCGACCGACCGTGGTGCGCTGCGGTCCGATGCCGGGGAGTTGTTGGTGGGTCGTGTAGGACTCGAACCTACAACCCGCTGACTAAGAGTTCGAGCGAATTCAGGTGTGGGGAGCTTGGCTGAGTTAGGTCTGGTTGGGTTGTGTGCGTTCTGAAAGGTGTTCCTGGCGCCTTCGTTGTTCCTCCTAGTGCGATCTTGTTGTGGTGCGTTTGGACGAGTTAGCACACAAGCGGCACACGCTGGAGCTGGTGGGTTGTGGCTTTCGGCGCCATCCCTGTGGCGGGGCACATGGCCTTGTGTTCGAGGTGAACTCACGTCTGCGGTGGGGCATCGTGTTGACGCATGTGAGAGAGTTTCGTGGCTTCGAGGGCGGTAGGTCTCGCGCGGTGTTGGCTTGGTGCGTCGGGATGGGTGGTTGGTGATGTTGGGTCGGTGGCCGTGAACCGCACTGGTTCCGCCGATGCGCCGAACACGCCGGCCGCCGCAGCATGACCGCACGCCGGCCGGCGAACCCACCCGCAGGAGGAACCACCATGCCCCGTTACGTGATCGAACGCCGCTTCCCCGATGGACTCGCCATCCCCGCCAACGCCGACGGCGCCGCCGCCTGCCTGAACGTGGTCGACCGCATCGCCGAACACGGCGTCCACTGGGTCCACTCCTACGTCAGCGACGACAAGCGCTCCATGTACTGCGTTTACGACGGACCTAACGCGGAGGCGATCCGTGCCGCGGCGCGCGACACCGACCTGCCCATCGAGCGCATCACGAAGGTGAGCGTGCTCGACCCGCACTTCCACCACTGACCACGAGCGCTGGCCACGACGACCCCGCAGCCCGTCCAGGGTCGCGCCGCGCCGCCAGGCACCCGCGACCGCCCCCGGAGGCGACTCATGATCCGTCCCACTCGTACGACCCACGCCGCGTTCGCCGCCCTCGCCATCGTGCTCGCCGCCGCGTTGACCGGCGCGACCGCCGCTCGTCCCACCATCGAGGCCATGAACGGCGGCGCGAACGGCGACGCCCCGGGCAGCACGGCCCAGGTGGTCGACATGACCGCCGTCGAGCCGACGCTCGAGCAGCTCGCCACGCTGCGCGAGGTCCTCGCGCAGTTCGAGGACGTCGACGCCGCGCTCGACGCCGGGTTCGAGCGCTTCGGCGACTGCATGAGCGGTCCCCAAGGGGCGCAGGGCATCCACTACAGGCACGGCGAGCGGATCAGCGACCCGAACCTCGAGGTGGCGCGCCCCGAGGTGCTGATGTACGAGCCACGACCAGACGGCAGCCTGCGCCTGATCGGCGCCGAGTACCTCGTGTTCCAGCGGGCCTGGCACGACGCCGGCAACGACGCCGCACCGAGCCTGCTCGGGCGCGAGTTCACGCTCAACACCGCCCTGCTCGACGAGCCCTTCTACGCGCTGCACGTCTGGGTGTGGCAGCACAACCCGCTCGGGCTGTTCGCCAACTGGAACCCGTTGGTGCGCTGCGGCGACGCGACGACGCACGGCGGCTGACGCCGGCGCCCTCGCGCACCGCGTCGAGCCCGCGACGACCGAACCTTCGACGACACGCCGCGCGCGGGCCGCGGCCGCAGCGATCCAGTAGATCAGGGCCCGGTGACGAACGCCCTCGCGACCGACTCGGTCAAGGCGCCGTCGCGCTGCGCCCGGTAGAACGCGTTGAAGAACCACGAGCTCAGGAAGCCGTCGTCGTCGCTGGCGGCGGCGTCGACGGTGGGGTACTGCGGCAGTCCGTAGACACTCCAACCGTACTGCGCACCCGCGGGCAACTCGATGCCGAACGCGCTCAGGTCGGGGATCGTTGCTCGAGATCCCTGCGTCACGACGGCGTACGTCGGTTGGCCCGCGTGCCCGGTGAACGCGACCAGGTACGCCGAGTCGGTCGGACCCGTCCATTTGAACTCGGTGTCGTGGCCGACGCCGGTCCCGCCCTCGGCGGGGGCCGTGAGTCTCGGCGCGGGCGCGAGGGTCGCCAGGACGCTGCTCGCCGCGGCCGGCAAGCCGGAGCGGACCGAGATGCTGGTCTCGCCCGCCTCCGAAGCGGCCAGGCTGGCCACGGCGAACGTCGTTCCATCGATGAGCGGCGTGGCGTAGTCGAAGGTGCTGGACGGCCACAGCCGACTCGCCAGCAGGGCGTGCCCGCCCTCGGGATACTGGATCATCAGCGTCTGCGCCACGAGACCGTAGTCGTCGGGCCACGCCACCAGACCGTTCAGCCGGGCACCGCCGACGGGCAGCAGGTACATGTCCTGGAACCGGTGCTCGGTGTCGGACGTTCGCAGCATCAACGCCCGGTACCCGTGGCCGGTGAACTCGACCGGCAGCCCGGCGGCGTCGACGCGCCATTGGAGCGCGTGCAGCGCACCCGCGGTGTCGGGCCCGAACCACACCAGCGGGTCGATCGCGAACGCCCCCGTGGCGGCGTCGGCCTCGGCCGAGACGCGCGTCGCCTCCGAGCCGAAGGTGACGACGGTGCGGTGGCCGGCCGGCTGCGGGAACTGGGTGCCGCCCGACACGTTCCCCGAGACCGCGACCTGGCGGCGTAGGCCCGGCGGCAGACCGGGAAGCAGCAGCGTCGGCTGCATGAGCGTCAGGCCGAGGTAGGTGACCGTCAGGAGCTGATCGGGGTAGATCAGCGTGACGTCAAAGGGCGCATGGACGCCCTCGATGCGGAAGGCGCCGGAAGCGTCGGTGCGGTCCCCGCCCACGGCGTGCACGAACACCTGCACCTCCGCCGCCGGCCGGCCATCGAGCCCGAGCACGCGGCCTTCCACGTCGATGCTGTCGTCGACGGTGACGGTCGTGTGCTCGCTGCGGCTGCCGCCCTTGTTCGTCGCGGTGAGGGTGTAGGTCGTCGTCGTCCCAGGTCCGACGACGAAGGCATCCAGCCCGGCGACGTCGCCGATCCCCGGCTCGAGGGTCAATGCCGTCGCGCCGGTGACGGCCCAGCTGAGCGTGCTCGGCGCTCCGCTGCGGACCGTGGCGGGCGCAGCGACGAAGTACTCGATCGTCGGGGGTTGAGGCGTCGTCCGCTCACAGGCCACCAGCAACCCCAAGACGAGAAGCGTCGTCCATCGGTTCCGTCTCATGCGACCTCCCCCGCGGCACGACGCGCAGCGCGTCAGCCGATGGTGTAGATGAAGACGCGCACGGTCGCAACGCGCACGTTGCCCGCGGAGTCCGTGGCCTGCAGCGTGATGACGTGCTCGACGCCGGTGTCGACGTCCGCGTACAGCCTCACGATAAGGCTCGAGCCGGTGCCCAGTTGCGTGGCCTGCAGACGCTTCTGGCTCGTGAACCACACCAGCGATCCGCCGGTCAACGCGCCGTCCTCGGGGTCGTCGGCGTGGCCGGCGAGCCGCATGTCCGCGTACCACAGCCCGCGTTCCGCATCGAAACCGTCGAAGAATCGCGTCGCGTCGCCGGCAGGCGTCGTGATCGTCACCGTTGGCGGCAGGTCGCTGCACGGGTAGACGTTGAAGACGACCGAGTCCTCGTCGAATTCGGCGAGCTCGTCGACCGCCCGCACGATGACGTGGTAGCTGTCGGCCATGTCGAAGGCGTGGTCGACCACCTTACCGAAGGCGAAGGGCGTCGTGGCGCCCACGCGCCAGCTGACGCGCGAATCGGGCAGCGTCGCGCCCGGTTCGTTGACGTCCAGAACGCTGGCCCGGAAGCGAATCGACTCGCCGACGCAGAACCCCGCACCTCGCGGCTCGAGCACCTCGACCACGGGCGGGTCGTTGACGATCTCGATGGCGACGGTGTCGGTGGCCTCGTTCCCCTGCGCGTCGACCGCCCGCGCCGTCACGATGTGTTGCCCGTAGGCCATGCCGCCGGTGAACACCGTCAACGGGCTGCCGGTACCAAGCACGCCGCTGACGTCGCTGACCCAGGTGATCGTCACCGGCAGGCCCTCGGGATCGACCACGTCCGCGCTCAGGAACACGTTGGTGACGCGCCGGCTGTAGCTGCTGCCCGGGCTCGGGTCGGTGATCGTGATCGTGGGCGGCTCACCCGGGTACAGCAGGTTGATCGCCGCGACGTCGCCGGCGCTAAGGGCATTTCGCTGCCCGATCGGTACTCCGGGCGGGATCGTCACGATGGTCGGGCCAACGCAGGTGCCTGGGGCGCTCTCCTTGCACCAGGCAAAGGCGTGGTAGTGCATGATCGAGCCATAATCGTAGGGGCCGACGTCGACGGCATAGCTTTTGCGCTCGAACTGGCTCTTGTACTTGCTCTGGATGTTGTCCCACTGGATCGCAACGAAGCCGTCGCGGTCGTGGCGTGCCTGCTCGTGCAAGAACCCCAGTGCGTGAAGGATCTCATGCACGACCGTGGCCTCGCCGCAGGCGACGCTCAGGTTGATCGGTTGGCCGCCGGGCTTCATGCCCAGCCACGAGGAGCAACCGTCGCTAGATCGGAACACGACCTTGCTCGGTTGGCTCGTGTGCGGCACGAAGCGCACCAGGCTGACCCCCTCGATCTGCTGCATGGCGGCGAGGATTCGAGCGCGCATCATGGCGTTCTGGTCCGTCCCGGCGGTCGAGGTCCCCCAGTCGTCCTTGAATGTGTACGGCACGACGGCGTCGGTCCAACGGAGCCACTTGCAGCCGTAGACGACACCCTTGTATCCAATGCAATGTGGCACCGCCGCGTTGCTCTGCGGTGCGACGAAGCCGGCATCGGCGAGCTCCTCCATCTCCGCGACGGTCCCCAGGATGATATCGCCGTCGATGATAGCCAGCCCGTCGATCACCTCGAAGGTGAGGTCGAAGGGCTCGCCCAGGGGATCGGTCAGCGTGACGGTGCGCATCTCGCCCGTCACGCCCGGCCGGTACTGGAGACCGTCGCCGGCTTGGAAGGTTGCCGCTGCCGGCGGCGGCTCCCGGCCGCATCCGACGAGCACGATGGCCGCGATCAGCGCCGCGGCCAGTGCCGCGACCGCCGCCAGCCGGCGACGCGGGGTCCGACTCCTCCGATGGCTGGTCATGTAACTCCCCTCTCTGGTGGGCGGACCGCCACCGGAGGGCGGCGGCCGCGAGGCCCACCGTCTGAGCGGTGTCGGAGAACGAGGTGCAGGTCGTACCGCTCCCGAACGGGCAGCCGTTGCTGGCGGTCTCGGTGTGGGTGGGCAACTGGACGTCGGGCTTGAAGCGGGCGTCGGCGGTCGGACCGCGGCTTTGGCTGGCGACCTGGGTGAGGGCCTGAACGCCGACGTTTCCCACGCCGATGACCTCGTGGGCGTTCGCAGGCGCGATGACGGTGCCGGCGTTCGGCCCGTCGTTGCCGTGGGCGGCGATGACGCCGCCGCCGGCGTCGAACGCGCACTCGAGCTGGTCGCCCAGCACGGCGTAAGAGGCCGCCCGTGCCCGCCGGACGTTGTTGACCCGACCTGCGGCCTGATCCAGCAGCGCCTGGTTGGCCGGCGAGTCGCGCGCCTCCTCGATGAATGGCTCCGGGAAGCGCGGGATCGTGATCGGATCGACGAAGTGGATGACGATGCGCTCCCGATCGCGGTGGTCGCGCGTGTCGAGCCGCTGCCCGATCACCGGGTGCAGCTTGGGCGGGTCGAACTCGGTGAGGTCCTCTGGCGTGTCCTTGCCGCCGAAGGGCACGAACGTTTGGGCGTCGTCCGGGATCTCCGTGGCGTAGTAGCGCACGGTCGCGGCGTCCTCGACGAGGGTGGTGTGCAACTGGCCGGCCGGGTCCTCGCTGTCGCGCGCCCTGGGCGGCGCCGCCACCACGCGGACGACGGCGGTCGCGTTCCTGTTCGGGCCGGCCACGCTGGTGACCGTCACCCTGAAGGCTGGGTTCGCGCCCGGCGCACGCGGACGTTCGGCGGGCCACGCCCAGCGGCAAGCAAGCGTGCTCGGGTTCGCCACGTCACCCCTCAACGTTTCAGCACGAGTAAAGCAAGGTGCGAGACGGGGCCAGGCGACGCACGGGTGCGCTCGCCTGCAGGGCAGACGCGGCAGTCGGGGCGGGGAGCGGCCGCGGCGACTGTCGTGGACTGTCGCTACGACTTCCTCTTAGCGCCCTTTTCGACGCGTGTCAAGTGACGAATGTCCCTGTCTCCGATCATGTCATCACGGGCTCGCGGGAGTAGCATGAGGGGGCCTCCGCCTGCATCCGTCGCCCCTCGCGGCTCGATGTGCAGACATCCTCGACCGTTTCCCAGGAAGTGAGCATCGGGAGGTGTGGCATGCGCCTGGTGACGTGTGTGGGGATCGCGCTCGTGTTGGCGGCGCTGCTTCCCGCGGCCTGCGGCGACGCCCGCGCGCCCTCGGATCGGCCGACGAACGACGAGCCGGTTGGCGGTGAAACCGTGTTCTGCACCGATCCACAACCCCCCTTCGTGACCGACCTCCGCGTCCGGCAGGAGCAGCCCGTCGCGGAGCCGGCGCCGCGTGCGGCCTTCCGCGATGCCGTCTACGGCGGCTGCGTCGTCCGCGTAAGCGACCGCGCCGCCGACCCCGACCCCGACGACGCCTCGGCCGGCATCAAGAACGAGTACTCGCGCCTGCAGTCGTTCAACGCCGACGGCGCCCGGATCATGCTGATGAGCCTCGGGGCGCACCGCTACCTGTACGACGCCGCCACTCTCCAGCGTCTCGGCGCGCTGCCGGCCATGAACGACCCGCGCTGGAGCAATGTCGATCCGAACACGATCTACTACATCGGCGAGCTCACCCTGATGGCCTTCGACGTGGCGACCGGCGAGCACCGGCTGGTGCACGACTTCGCACCGGGGTTCGCGGGCGAGGACGTGGTGATGGTGTGGACCCGGTGGGAGGGCAACCCCTCGGCCGACGACCGCTACTGGGCGCTGATGGCCGAGGACGCCGATTGGATGACCACGGCCTTCCTGGTGTACGACCTGCTCGAGGACCGCGTCGTGGCGCGGCGCACCGTGTCGCCACCGGGCGACGTCGACAACGTGACCATGAGCCCGCTGGGCGGCTACTTCCTCGCCCAGTTCGAGTACTGCGAGCACGGCACGATGGGCAGTGCCGCCGCCCCCTGCGGGCTGATGGTCTACGACCGCGACCTCGGCAACCCGCGCGGGCTGCTGCGCAACGTGGGCCACGCGGACGTCGCGCTGGACGCCGACGGCCGCGAAGTGCTCTTCTACCAGGACCAGGACACCGACCACGTGGCCGTGCTCGATCTCCAGGACGGCACGATCACGAACCTCCACCCGATCGACTTCAGCTACTGCGACGGCTGTGGCATGCACTTCTCGTCGATCGCGCACGCCCTACCGGGCTGGGGGCTGGTGTCGTACTTCGACGCCGATCCGATCACCCGCATGTGGATGGACGACCACGTGTTCGCGGTGGAGTTGAAGGCGGGTGGCCGAGTGGTGCGCTTCGCTCAGCACCACGCGCTGGTCGACCCGGAGCAGGAACACGACTACTGGGCCGAGCCGCACGCCAGCGTGAACCGCGACTTCACCCGCATCCTGTTCACCAGCAACTGGGGCCGGTCCGGCAGCGGCGAGGTGGACACGTACATGATCGTGCTGCCCGATGGCTGGGCCGGTGAGGTTCCCTGAAGCCGCGCGCCGCATGTCGCGCTCGACGGTTCACGTCTCTTCGTCACGCGTCACGAGTCTATCCGCATCCGTCTTGCATCCTGCGCTGCCGATCGGTAGGTCGAGCCGATGGTGTCCGCGCGCCGCTCGCTCCCGAGGTCTCGCCTGGGGGGCGTGTCGATGTGGATAGGCCCACGACTCGCGCGCCTCCGGGTGGACAGCTGTACGTCGGGAGGGAGGCTAGCCATGCGAGCGCGCACACTCAAGGGCGCCCTGGCGATCGTGACCCTGTCACTGCTGGTGGCGTGCCCCAAGACGGTGATCGTGACGCTCACCCCATACGAGGTGACACTTCCCGCGGGGGGAACCCAGCAGTTCACGGCGACCGTCGTCGGCGCCGGCGACAAGGGCGTGAAATGGTCCGCCAGCGGCGGCATCGTCAGCGGGACCGGCAACGTCGTGAGTTACACGGCGCCGTCGGCCGCGGGCACGTACGAGGTCACCGCCACCAGTAAGGCCGATCCGAGTAGGTCGGCCACCGCGACGGTCGCGGTGACCGGCGTCACCGTCGCGATCGTTCCGGTCGACGTCCTGCTCGCGCCCGGCGGCACGAAGGCGTTCACGGCCACGGTGACCGGGGCCGCCGACCCGGCCGTCGCTTGGACGGCCACGGGCGGAACGATCGAGGGCGCGGGGCACACCGTGACGTACACCGCGCCCAGCGTCGAGGGCAGTTACCAGGTCACGGCCACGAGCGTCATCGACAACGACGCGTCCGCCACCGCGAACGTGACCGTGAGCGAGGGTGGCATCACGATTACCCCCAGCGTCATCGGTCTGGCCGTCGGCGAGTCGTGTCCGATCACCGCCACGGTCACCGGCCTCGCCGACACCCACGTCGTCTGGTCCACCTCCGGCGGCACCATCACGGGGTCGGGCCTCGCGGTCACCTACACGGCGCCGGGCAGCGCGGGGAGCTACGCCGTCACCGTCGCCAGCGCTGCGGTCGCCGGCAAGTCGGCGACCGCGATCGTGACGGTGAGCGAGGTGGGCATCGGCATCAGCCCGGTGGTGACGTCGCTCCTGACCGCTGCCAGCCAGGAGTTCACGGCCACCGTGACCGGCGCGGCGGACACCTCGGTCCTGTGGAGCACCACGGGCGGAATGATCCACGGCTCCGGCAACGTGGTCACGTACACCGCGCCCGAGCTGGCCGGCAGCTACGAAGTCACCGCCACCAGCGTGGCGGACGCCAGCCGCTCCGCCACGGCGATCGCGACGGTGGGCGCGGTCGGCGTCGCCATTGACCCGACCGGCGCGGCGCTGGCTCCAGGTGGCACCCAGTCCTTCACCGCCACCGTGAGCGGCACGCTCAACACGGCCGTGATCTGGAGCGCCACCGGCGGCACGCTCGAGGGCACCGGCAATACCGTCGTCTACACGGCGCCCGAGGTCGCCGGCATCTACGTGGTCACGGCCACCAGCCTGGAGGACGCCAGCAGGTCGGCCAGCGCGGCGGTGTCGGTCGGCGAGGTGGCCGTAAGCCTCGACCCTCCCAGCGCCGTGCTCGAGGCCGGGGGGTCGCAGGCGTTCACGGCGATCGTCACCGGCACCAGGTACCAGGCGGTGACCTGGAGCGCCACCGGCGGCACCATCAGCGGCAGCGGCAACACCATCACGTACACCGCGCCCGCCACCGCGGGCGACTACCAGCTCATCGCGGTGAGTCGAGACGACACCACCAAGTCGGCGACGGCCGACATCACGGTGGGGACGGTGGTCGTCGTGATCGATCCCACCCGCGCCACACTGGACACGAGCGAATCACGCGGCTTCACGGCCACCGTCTCGGGCACCCGCTACGCCACGGTCTCCTGGAGCGCCACCGGCGGCACCATCAGCGGCAGCGGCAACACCATCACCTACACCGCCCCCGCCACCCCCGGCGATCAAACCCTCACGGCCACCAGCAACTTCGACAGCAACAAGTCGGCGGCAGCCAGCGTTCGC
The DNA here is from genome assembly GCA_019429025.1 of Trueperaceae bacterium. Classification (GTDB taxonomy): domain Bacteria; phylum Deinococcota; class Deinococci; order Deinococcales; family Trueperaceae; genus JAABTL01. Next base: position 22,579 of record JAHYJQ010000013.1, read on the forward strand.
GTACGGGAGGTCGTCGTTGGCATCGATCCCGTCAGCGCCGAGGTGGCCACAGGCGTATCGATCGTGCTCACGGCCACCGTCACCGACGCCAGGACCTCGGCGGTCGTCTGGAGCGCCACAGGTGGGACGTTCAGTGGGACGGGACCCAGCGTCACCTACACGGCTCCCGACGCTGGCGGCACCTACCATGTGACCGCCACCAGCGTCGCGAGCCCCCACAAGTCGGCGACGGCCACGGTGACGGTCACCGAAGTCGCGGTGACCATCGAACCCGTCGCCGCGCCGCTCGCGATCGGTGAGCTGCAGCCGTTCCGAGCCACGGTCACGGGCACCCGGTACGCGTCGGTCATCTGGACGATCACCGGCGGGTACCTGAGCGGGACCGGCAACAACGTCAGCTACACGGCGCCGAGCCTTCCCGGCACGTACCAGGTCACGGCCACCAGCACCGCCGACAGCAGGAGGTCGGCCACCGCCACCGTGACGGTCACGAACGGGGCGACGCAATGGAGCCGGCAGTTCGGGACGGCCGCCAGCGATCTCGGGCGGGGCGTGGCGGGGGACGCTGCGGGGAACGTGCTGGTGACGGGGAGCACGTTCGGCGAGCTCAGTCCGGGCCCCGACCTGGGCTGCGATGACGCGTTCTTGAGGAAGTACGACGCCACCGGCAACCTGCTGTGGACCCGGCAGTTCGGCACCCCGGCCACCGACCGCGCTTGGAGCGTGGCAGCCGACGCGTCGGGCAACCTAGTGGTCGTCGGCTTCACGTATGGGAGCTTCGCGGCGACCTTGGTGGGCGACCCCGACACGTTCGTACGGAAGTACGACCCGTCCGGAAACGAACTCTGGACACGACAGTTCGGCGTCGCCGGCGCAGGCACGTGGGGCTACGGCACGGCGGTGGACGGGTTCGGGAACGTCCTGGTCGTCGGTCACACCACCGGCAACCTCGTCCCCGGGAGCCACGCGGGCGGCAGCGACGCGTTCGTGAGGAAGTACGACGCCAGCGGGAACGTCCTGTGGACCCGGCAGTTCGGTAGCAGCAGCTACGACGTCGCGAGGCGCGTCGCGGTGGACGGGTCGGGCGACGTGCTCGTCGTCGGCGGCACCGAGGGGGCGCTCGTCGGAACCGGGTACGGCGGCACGGACGCGTTCGTGCGACGCTACGACACGTACGGAAACCTGGTCTGGACGCGGCAGTTCGGCACCGCTGAGGACGATCGGGCCTGGGGCGTGGCGGTGGACCCCACCGGCAACATGGTCGTGATCGCGGGCTCGACGTCAGGAGGCCTGTGGGGCAGCAACCTCGGCGGCAACGACGCGTTCCTGCGCACGTACGACCTGAACGGTAACCTCGAGTGGACCCGCCAGTTCGGCAGCCTTCACGACGACTTGGCAACGGACGTGGCGTTGGACGCGGCCGGCAACGTGGTGGTCGTGGGTGACACCGAAGGCAGCCTCGGTGGGAGCGCGAACTCCGGGATGTCGGATGGCTACGTGCGAAAGTACGACCGGTACGGGTACCTGCTGTGGAAGCGGCAGTTCGGGACCAGCGCGGACGACTGCATCCAGGGCGTCGCCGTGGACGCTTCGCGCAACGTCCTGGCCGCCGGCTTCACCGCCGGAAGCCTGGTGGGCGCCAACGCGGGCGGCACGGACGTGGTCGTGTGGAAACTCAGCCCGTGACGCAGCCACCCCGAGTTCGGGCACCTCGGGCTCAGCTTCGGCTCGGCGTCGGGCAACGGGCCGGCCACGCCGGCGACGTACGGCGGTGCCGCCATCGAGGTACCCACCGCGAATGCCCAGCCGATGGCACGACCCTCGGTTGCGGCACACACCGGGTTGGGCTCCGTGCGCGTTCGAGATGTTCGGCCCCCCGTCCGGGTCGTTGCTGGCGATGCCGGTGTCAATGATCGCGACGACCTTGTCGTGCGAACCCGTGAGTGAACCCGCGGTCCCACGCCGCGGGCGGCGGCATAGCGCATGAGGCCGCCCGCGGCGATCACGCGGTTGCAACCGATCGCGTCGAGGAAGCCAGCGTCGCTCGAGACGGCAGCGGAGACGCCGGCGCCCACGTGCCGCCCCACGCCGTCCGGGTTCGACGCAAGCCACACGTACCCTCACGAGGTCGTGGGCACGGGGCAACCCATCGCCTCCTCCAGCAGGTCCGGCGGCCGGCCGTCCCAACGCCACAGGTGATCGCCGCCACGACCGGCGTTCGGGGCCCACATCGTCCCCTCGCCGTGTTGCCAGTAGGCGGAGGACGCCGGGATTGCGTGGCGGGACCGCGCCTGCGCCGCGAAGTCGGGCTCCAACTCGGGGAGGAACCGCGACCACACGTGCACATGGCGGTCGTACCGCGGATCGGTGGCGCGCGGCGCCGCGTCCGCGAACTCCTCCTCGAGCAGGAACACCACCCGCTCGTGATCGGACCCGAGGATCTCCTGGGCCGCCACCAGCCCAGGCACGTCGGAGGTGAACACGGTCGCCGGATCCGGATCCACCTCGAGCAGCCTGGCCATCGCGGTGCGCTCCTGCAGGAAGCTCGGGCCGTTCTCCCGCATCCACGCCAGCAGCGCTCCGCCGACGATGCGGCACTGCCACTCCTGCGCCAGCGTCAAGGTGGCGCGTTCGGGCAGCGGCCGCGTGGCGCGGCAGGCGGCCGCGAAGCGACGCAGGTCCTCGGTCCACTCGGCAACATGGTGATCACGCATCACACCCTCCGTGGCGGCGGGCGCCTCGGTACCCCAGCGGACCGACGGCTCACTCCAGCGCCTTCGACCGTCGCCCGGCCACCGGCACGAGCTCCTCCCACCCCTCGGCCGTCCGGCTCGCGCCGGTGTGCGGACCGCTCGGACGCCACCTGCGCGTCGCCAGGACGCCCAACGAGTGGGGCCGGATGCGGCACCAGGCCGCCAGGTTCTCCGCGACGCGGAAGAACTGCAGCAAGTCGACGGTCGCGAGCGCGCGGTCGCGCTCGAGGTTCGCGAAGTGGTGCGCCAGCCCCAACCTGATGTGTCGCATGCCCACTCCGCGACGCGACGCCGCCACGTACGCCGCCGCGTTCGCCTCGAACGCCCGCGCGTCCCACGACGGTCGCTGCCGTACTGCGACAAGGTCCCCGATCATTACGCTCGGCAACCCACGGGCGTCGAGGTCGCGCGGCG
>JAHYJQ010000332.1 GCA_019429025.1 Trueperaceae bacterium
CGAGACCGCCGTGACCGCCGCGGTCTTCGACGAGGCCCTCGGCGCCCAGGTCTACGCCGCCAGCTGCGCCGCCTGCCACCAGGCCGGCGGCGTGGGCCTTCCCGGCGTGTTCCCGCCCCTGGCGGGCCACGTCGCCGACCTGTTCGCCGCGACCGGCGATCCTGGCGGCCGCAGCTACCTCATCGACGCCCTGCTCTACGGGGTCCAGGGACCGATCGAGGTGGCCGGCGTGGCCTACAACGGCGTCATGCCCGCCTGGCCCCAGCTGAGCGACGAGCAGATCGCCGCGGTCATCAACCACGAGATCGCCGGCGTCGGCGCCGGCGGCGCGGCGCCCGACGGCTTCGATCCCATCCGTCCCGAAGAGGTCGCCGGGCAGCGTGGCCGCGGCTTGTCGGCCACGGAGGTCCACGCCGCGCGGGCCGGCCTCGGCGCCATCCCGCCCGCGTCGACGACGGACGACGCGCCGGCGGCCGACGACGCGCCGGCGGCGACGGCCGACGCGCCAGCGCCCGACGACGCGCCGGCGGCGACGGCCGACGCGCCAGCGCCCGACGACGCGGAAGTCGCGCCCGCGGCCGAGGAGGCGGCGACGCCGGAACCCGAACCCGCAGCCGACGAGGCCCCGGCCCAGGCGCCGGCCGACCCGACCTTCGACCGCGACCTCGGCACCCAGGTCTACGCCGCCAACTGCGCGGCCTGCCACCAGCTCAACGGCGCCGGACTCCCGGGCGTGTTCCCGAGGCTCGCCGGGCACGCCGCCGACCTCTACCGGGCGGACGGCGGCCGCGACTACCTCATCGAGGTCATGCTCTACGGCCTGCAGGGCCAGATCGCCGTGGGCGGCACCAACTACAACGGCCTCATGCCCGCCTGGGCGCACCTCGGCGACGAGCAGATCGCCGCGGTGATCAACCACACGGTCGCCGGCTTCGACGACGGCGCGCCCGACGGCTTCGACGCCGTCCGGGCGGATGAGGTCGCGGGCCGTCGCGGCGAGGGCCTCACCGCCGCTCAGGTCCTCGAGTCGCGGGGGACGCTGGGACTGGAATGAACGCGCCGGAGCCCATCTACGCCGCCTGGCAGTTCGATCCGGTTCTCATCGGCGGGATCCTCGCGGTGGCCATCGCCTACGCGCTGGCGACGGGGCCCCTGCGCGAGCGCATCGCGCCGGGCGAGCCCCACCACCGCGGCGCGGCCGCGATGTTCTACGGCGCCTTGGCGCTCTTCTTCGTCGTCGAGGGATCGCCGCTGCACGACCTGGCCGAGCGCTACCTGCTGTCGGCGCACATGGTCCAGCACCTGCTGCTGAGCTACGTGGTGGCGCGCATGCTCATCGTCGGCGTCCCGGCGTGGCTGTGGCGCGCGATGCTGACGCACCCGCGCGTGTTCCCCGTCGCCCGGGTCGCCCTGCGGCCGATCGTCACGTTCACCGTCTTCTCGCTGTTCTTCGCCCTGTGGCACGTCCCGGCGATCTACCAGGCCGCGCTGATGGACGCCACGCTCCACCACGTGGAGCACCTGGTGTTCCTCATCACCGCCGTCATGGTCTGGTGGCCCATCCTCAGCCCGCTCGAGGAGCTGCCGCGCGCGCCGTACATGGTGCGGCTCGCGTACCTGTTCACCCTGCCGATCGCGCAGATGCCCGTGTTCGCCGGCATCACCTTCCATCCGGACGTCGTCTACCCGATCTACGCGCTGGCGCCGCGCGCCTTCGGGCTGAGCGTGATGGCCGACCAGGCCCTCGCCGGCGCGATCATGAAGGTGTTCGGCCTCTTCTTCTTCGGGCTGCCGTTCACGCGCATCTTCTTCGAGTGGTACCGGCGCGAGAGCGAGCGGGCCGTCACACAGATCGACATGCGCCGGCAGCCGGCGGAAGCCACCACGTGAACGCCGCCGCCCCGCGGGGGATCGCCTTCGACTGGGGCGGCGTGTTCACGGTCGGCACCTTCGACGGCCGCGCGATCGCCCGGCTCGCGCGCCTCTACGGCGTGCCCGAGGCCGAGCTGCGGCCGAGCTACCTCGAGCTCATGGAGCTCTTCGAGGTCGGCGCCTTCGACCTGCAGGGATTCGCCGAGCGCGTTTCCCGCGCCGTGGGACGCGACGCCGAGGAGGGCGCGTTCCGCGAGGCCTTCCTGGACGCCCCGCTCGAGCGCCCGGCGACCTACGCGCTGGTGGCCGGCATCCCCGAAGGCTACGCCGTGGGCATGCTGTCGAACAACGTGCCGCTGCTGTGCGACCGCGTGCGCGAGGACCCGCGCACCGCGCGCATCGAGCGCTTCGTGTTCAGCAACGAGATCGGCGCCCGCAAGCCCGACGCCGTCGCCTTCATGGCCCTGGCGGAGGGGATGCAGTTGGCGCCGCACGACATCGTCTTCGTCGACGACGCCGAGGCCAACGTCGAGGCCGCCAGGGCGCTCGGCTTCCGGGCGCTGCTGCTCGACACCCCGGCCGCCTTCGCGGCGCGCTGGCGCGCCGCGCTGCCCGAGCTGGCGCACCTGACCGAGGGTCCCGGCTGGCAGGCCGACGCGGCCTGATGCACCACCACGACGACGGCCCCATCGTGGAAGACGGCCACCTGCGCCCGGAGGCCGCGGGCGACGACCGCGAGGCCCGGTCCGCGCGCGGCGCCCGCGACGCGCGCGGCCGCCGCGCCGTGCGCCTGCTGCAGGGCTACGTCTGGCACCCGCGGGAGCAGGCCGTCGACCTGCGCGCGCACCTCCCGGCCACCCTCGAGGCCGACGTCCACGTGGCGTGCGACGCCATGCCGGCGGCGCCCTTCACCTTCTTCGACGACGGCACCCTGGCGGCCACCCAGGTCGTGTACCAGCTGACCGTGTTGCGGCTCGTGGAGGAGGGCGAGGACCCCGGCACGCTGCTGCCGTGGGTCGCCGAGACGCTGCAGCGGGCGCTGGAGACGACCCCGCCCGGCGTCGGCTGGCAGATCCTGGACGACCTGCGCGACGTGTTCTGAGGAAGTGGTAGCGTCCGCCGCGTGAACCGGCGCACCGCCCTGGTCCTGACGTTCCTCGCCGCCTACTTGCTCAGCTACTTCTTCCGCAGCACCAACGCCGTGCTGGCCGGCGACCTGCAGCGCGACGCGGGCCTCGGTCCCGAGCAGCTCGGCTTCATGACCAGCCTCTTCTTCCTGGTGTTCGCCGCGGCCCAGTTGCCGCTGGGCGCCGCCCTCGACCGCTGGGGGCCGCGCTGGGTGCCCGCCGGCCTCATGCTCATCGCGGCCGCCGGCAGCCTGGTGACCGCCGCCGCCGATGGCTTCGCCGGCCTCGCGGTCGGCCGCGCGATGATCGGGCTCGGCATGGCCGGCGTCCTCATGGGC
>JAHYJQ010000333.1 GCA_019429025.1 Trueperaceae bacterium
CCCGGGCCGAGGAGGCGCCGGACGCCTGGGCGCCGTGGCGCTGGATCGGCGCGCTGGCGGCCGCCGCCGCGGCGTGGGGCGCGGCGCGCGTGGCCGGGCTCGAGGGCGGCTGGACGTGGGGGGCGGGCGCGGCGACCGGGCTCGCGTGGCTCGTCGCGTGGCCGCGCCGCCCCGCCCTGAAGCGCGCGCGTCGGCGGCTGGACGCCCGGGCGCGGGCCGGCGAGGCGCTGCTGGCCGGCGACGACGATCGCCGGCGCGAGTTGGCGCGGCGGCGCGAGGCGTTCGAGGCGCGCGGTGACGACCTGGCAGAGCTCGCGGCCGGCGAGCGGGCGGCGGCGACCCGGCTGGACGAGGTGCGCGCCGGGGCCCTGGCCTTCCGCGAGCGCTGGGCCCCGTGGCGCGACGCGCTCATCGCGGCGGGCGCCGACGACGACGTCGACCTCGGCCTCGCCAGCGAGCGCTTCGAGCGCTGCACCGCGGCGTTCGCGGACGCGGTCGAGCGCGCCGACGCGGCGGCGCGTTCGCTGGGGGCGGCGGATGGCCCGCCGGTGGTCGACGCGCGCGGCGTGCCGGACGTGCCGGCGCTGCGCGACGACGCCCCCGCCTCCGGTGCCGGGCCGGACGGCGCGCGGGCCTGGGCCTGGGCCAGGGACCGGGGCGCGCTGGGCGACGCCGCCACCGTCGCGGAGCTCGATGCCTGGCTGGCGCGCGTCGGAGGCGCCACCTGGCGCGCATGGCGCGAAGCGGCGGTGCGTGCCGACGAGGCGGCGGCGCGCCGGCGCGAGGCGCGCGCGAGGCGCGAGCGCGCGGAGGAGGAGGCCGTCCGCGTCGCGCGCGAGCACGAGCGCGCCGTCCTGACCGAGGAGGCCGGCCTGGTGGAGGCCCGTGAGGCCGCCGCGTCGGCGCGCGCCGCGGCCCTGCGGGGCGCGAGCGGCGAGGACCTCCCCGCCGACCCGGGCGGCCTGCGCGAGGCCTGGCGCCTGCGGGCCGCGGCGGTCGCCCAGGCGGAGGCCGCGGCGGCGAGGCTCGACGCGCACCTGCGCGCCGTCGGCGCCAGCGACGCGGCCAAGCTGGCGGCCACGGCCGAGGCGGCCGGATGGGAGGCGGCGCAGACGCTCAGGCGTTGGCGCGAGCTGGTGGTCGCCCATCCGTCGCTCCCGCCCGCCGAGCTGGTGGCGCCGGCGCCCGACGACGCCGCGCGGGCGGGCACGAGTATCGAGGACGCCTTCGCCGCCACGCGGGCCGCCGCGGCGGAGGCCGAGCGGGCCGCCCAGGCGGCCCAGGAGGCGGCCCAGGCGGCGCAGGCGGCGCTGGCGAGGGCGCAGGGGTCGGATCCGGTCGACGTCGCGGCCGTGGAGCTCGAGATCGCCGACGCCCGCGCCGAGGCGGCGCGCTGGACGCTGGAGCGCGACGCGCTGGCGCTGGCGGCGCGCGAGCTGGCGGCGGCGGCGGAGGGCTTCCGCGCGGGTCACGCGCGCAGGCTCGAGGCGGCGGCGACGGCGCAGCTGGCGTCCTTCGGCGGCGTCCCCGGGCGCCGCGTGCGGCTCGACGACGCGCTCCAGGCGGAGGTGATCGAGCCCGATGGCCGCGCCCTCGCGGCCGCGCAGCTCTCGCAGGGCGCGCGCGACCAGCTGGCGCTGGCGCTGCGCTTCGCGGTGGCCGACCTCATGGCCGACGACGTCGCGCTGCCGCTGGTGCTCGACGACCCCCTCCTCAACTGGGACGAGGAGCGATCGGCGGCCGTGCGCGCGGCGCTGCGGGCGGCCGCCGCGGGGGGGAGGCAGGTGTGGCTGCTCAGCCACCGGGCGGAGCTGGCCGACTGGGGTGAGCCCGTCTCGCTGCGCCGCGGCTGAACGCGGGCGGCGCGGGGACCGGCGCCCACGGCCGGGGTTCGCCGGCGTTCCCGCTGCGTATCCTGGTGCGTGGCCGCCTCCTCCGAGGGCTTGGCAGACGCGCCGCGCGGGTCGACGGCCGCCGGGATCGCCGTCTTCGTCGCGTTCATGGCCGCCGGCTACGCCTACAACGTCACCTTCGTCCAGCTCGGCGTCACCGACCTCGGCCGCCGGCTGGTCGGCCTCGACGACGCGCGGGTGGCCGGCGCGATGGCCCTGCTCGCGATCGTCACCGCCGTGGTCGCCGTCGCGGTGGGCGTGTGGATGGGGCGCGCCGGCGTCGGCCGCGACCTCGTCCGCAAGCTGCGCATCGCCACCGTGGTCGTCGCCGGGCAGACGGCGCTCACCGTGCTCGCGCCGCTGGTGGCGTCCGAGGGCGCCTTCCTCGCCTGGGTGCTGCTCACGGCGCTCGCGTTGGGGGTCGGCGTCCCGGTGACCTTCTCGCTCACCGTCCACCTCGTGCCGGTGCGTCGGCGCGGCGGCGTTTGCTGGCGGTCCTCGCGCTGCTGTTCGTCGTGTTCTTCGTGGACAGCCTCGGGTTCCTGCGCCTCGTCGACACGCCCTTCTACGTCGCCGAGACCTGGCGCTCGGCGGCTTGGGGTCCGCGCCTGGCGATCGCCGCCGCCCACGTCGTCGCGGCCTTCGTCGGGGGGACGCTCTACGCCGCGCTCGGCGAGCGCGCCCTGCTCGCCTGGGTGCTCGGCGCGTTCGTGCTCGTGCACCTCGGCTACCAGTTCGACGCCCAGCTCGGCCTCGGCGACGGGCGCGCGCTCGGCATCCCGATCCTCTACGCCGTGGCCGTCAGCCTCTACACGGTGGTGACCTTCGCGGTGTGGGCCGACCTCTCGACGCCCGACACGATCGGCCTGCACGCCGCGCTGGGCGTGGCGGCGTCGGCGTGGACGGCGACCTTCCTGGCGACGGCGCTGGCGCTGCGCTGGGCCGCGGCCGGCGTCACGTTCGAGCGCCACGTCGCGCTGGTGAACGGGGTCGCCCTGCCCGCCTTCCTCGTCCTGCTGGTCGTCATCGTGTGGCCGCGGCCGCGGCCGGAGGCGGCCGCGTGAGGCGGTCGGCGGGCCGCTCGGTGGCCGCGGGCGAGCGGCGACGGCCGGGGGGCGTGGCGCGCCGGTCGGCGCTCGTGCCGGCCCTGCTCGCCGTGCTCCTCGCCGGCTGCGACGACGCGCTGCTCGGGGTCGCCTGGGTCCGGGCCGACCGCCACGTGGTCGTCGACGGCGCGCGGCAGGCGGGCGCGCTGCTGATCACCGGCGGCGAGGTGCTGCTGGCGCCCGGTTCGCGGACCGACGGGCCCGTGCTGCTCCTGGGCGGCCAGCTGACGATCGACGGCCTGGTCATGGGCGACGTACTGGCGCCCGGCGGCGAGCTGCGGCTGGGCCCGTGGGCCGTGGTCCGCGGCGACCTGGGCGCGGGCGCGGCG
>JAHYJQ010000014.1 GCA_019429025.1 Trueperaceae bacterium
GCGGACGTCGCCCTCGACGTGGCGCAGGCGGTCGCCCGCGGTCGCCGCCCGTGCGCGCGGGAACGCCGCCCGTGCGCGCGGGAACGCCGCGCGTGCGCGCGGGAACGCCGCGCGCGCCCGCGCGAACGCGACCGACGCCGGCGAGACGTCGATGCCGACGCAGCGGTGACCGAGCGCGGCCAGGCGCTCGGTGTAGAGGCCGGGGCCGCAGCCGAGGTCGAGGACGTCCGTCGGCGCGCCGCCCAGGAGGGTCTCGTGGATCCAGGCCACCTGCCGCTCGATCGTCGATAGGCGCCGCGACGCGGCGTCGTGGCCCTGCGACAGGTGCTCGTTCAGCATGCGGGCGCTGAAGCCGGGCTCGTGCCACGGGATGTCGTCGCCCTCGGCCCAGGGGCCGGGGTGCGGCGAACGCTGCACCACGGAGAGCAGGTCGGTCGGCTCGGCGATCGGGTGCTCGGCGGGCGTGATGCGCGAGATCGGTGCAGGCGCGGCCGCGGCATCACCCACCTCGTCGAGCGCGAGCCGCGCCCAGGCCGCGATCTCCTCGCTGAGCGGCAGGCGTGCGAGCTCGTCCGCCGTGAACCAGGCCAACGTCGGATCGCCGTCCAGCGCGCCATCGTAGGGCTCCTCCGGGACCGCCCAGTAGACCAGGTCGACGTGCTCATGGCCGTCCGCGATGGTCTCGAGTTGGACCCCGCGCGGGCGCGTCAGCGGCCGTGGGCCGGGCGCGTCGATGGGGTGCGGACCGACCAGCCGCACCCGGACCCCGGACTCCTCGAGCAGCTCGCGCACGGCCGCGTCGTCCGGCAGCTCGCCGGGCTCGACGTGGCCGCCGCAGGGGAGCCACATCGCGAGCTTGGGGTGGCGGTGGAGCATGACCCGGTCGCGCCACACGACGAAGACCGCGACGGCCCAGTCGCGCGTGACGCCGCCGCCCATCACGAGGCGAGCGGTAGGGCGACGCCGTCCGACGCGGCCCCGACCACGCTGCCGTACAGGGCGTGCGGGGTGGCGTGCTCGACGCGCACGCGGTGCAGGCCCATGCGCTTGACCTGGACCGCCGGCACGAGCACGGTGTGGTGCTGGTCGGAGTGGCCCACGGCGTGGGCGCCGTCGCGGCCGAGCTCCTTGACGAGCACGCGGACCTCGCGCCCCTCGAACCGGCGGTTGCCCTCCAGCGACCAGTGCTTCTGGCGCTCGACCAGGCGACCGAGGCGCTCGCTCTTCACCTCGCGGGGCAGGTCCTCGAAGCGTGCGTGCGCCGGCGTGCCGGGCCGTGCCGAGTAGGCGAACATGTACGCGGCGTCGAAGCGCGCCTCGTCGTAGAGCGACAGGGTCTGCTCGAAGTCCTCCTCGGTCTCGCCGGGGAAGCCCACGATGATGTCGGTGCTCAGCACGACGTCGGGCACCCGCTCGCGCAGCTCGCGCACGATGTCGAGGTAGCGCCCGCGGCGGTACTCGCGGGCCATGCGTCGCAGCACCCGGTCGCTGCCGGACTGCACCGGCAGGTGCACGTAGTCGCACACGTTCGGGGTCTCGGCGATGGCGTCGATGACGTCGCTGGTGAAGTTCATGGGATGGCTGGTGGTGAACTTGACCCGCGGGAAGCCGACGGCGGCCACCGCCCGCAAGAGCTCCGCGAAGGAGGGGAGGCCGGGGTCGTCGCGGCCGTAGCTGTTGACGTTCTGGCCCAGCAGCACGACCTCGTCGACCCCTTGCACCCGCATGGCCTCGGCCTCGTGGACGATCGCCGCCAGCGGCCGGCTGACCTCGGGGCCGCGCGTCTGCGGCACGATGCAGTAGGTGCAGTGGTGGTCGCAGCCGCGCATGATCGTCAGGTAGCCGGTGAGGGTGCCGGGCGGGGGCGGCGGCGTCAGGTGGTCGACGAGGTCGCCCCTGAAGCCCAGGCGGTCGACGCGACCGCGTGGCTCGCGCCCGCGCGAGCCACGCGCCCGCTCCAGGGCCTCGATCGCCGGCACGATGTCGGTGATCGCGCCGGGGCCGACGAGCAGGTCGACGCCGAACTTGTCGGCGAGCTCGCGCCCCTCGTCGAGCTGCGCCAGGCAGCCCATGAGGCCGATCGCGACGTCTCGGCCCGCGCGCCGCTGCTTGCGCAGGTCCCCGAGGAGCGACACGACCTTCTCGACCGGTTTGCCGCGCACGGCGCAGGTGTTGAGCAGGATCAGCTCGGCGTCGCTCGGGTGGTCCACGAGGTCGTGGCCGCCGGCGACCAGCTCGGACTGGATCGTCAGCGTGTCGTACTCGTTCATCTGGCAGCCGTGGGTGATGACGTGGGTCCTCACCTGGGGGCCTCGCTCGCGTGCGCCACGGGCGGCATGCTACCAGCCGACGGGGGGCGCGGGCGTGCGCCACGCGAGCGCGGCCGGGGTCGGGGTGGTGCCGGGGCGGTGCCGCGCGGGCGTCGGGCGGCGTCGACGCGCCGTCAGCCGAGGATCACGGCGCCGACGATGACGAGCGCGAACGACGCGATCGCCAGCAGGAAGCCGTGGATCAGGGCCTTGGGGTAGCGCTCGCGGGCGGCGGGCACCGCCGCGGACACCACCAGGAGGATGCCGGCGAGGAACAGCAGGCTGCAGACGAACACCCAGGTCTCGAGGGCGGGGCTCACGGTCGGGCCGCCCAGTGGATCGCTGCGCCGTCGCGTCGCAGGAGCCAGCGGTGGCGCACGGCCAGCGCGCCGTCATCCCGGGGTTCCGCCAGGCCCATGAGCAGCTCGGCGCCGTCGGCGAGTTCGAGCTCGGCCTCGATCGACCCGCCGCCGCGGTTGGCGCCGGGGAGCTCGACCGCGCCCACGACCAGCTGTGCCGCGGGCGTCGGCAGCGTCAGCCGCAGCCGAACGACCTCGCGGACGCCTTCGGCGACCGAGGCGGACCGGACGCGCACGCTCTCGCGCGGCCGCACGCGCCCGTCGTCCGGACGCCAACGGCCGTCGCCCCCGACGGTCCCGGCGTCGTCGAGGGTGAAGCGACCCGGCGCCGAGCCGGGGACGGCGACCAGCACCTCCCACGGACCGGGCGCCGCGACCTCGGTGGTCCACGCCCAAGCGCCCGCGGCGAACGCCGGCTGCGCCTGGGCGCCGTCGACGTCGATGAGGACGGTGGTCGGCTCGGCCACCGCGAGTTCCAGGGTCAGCCGCACGGCGCCGACCTGCAGCAGGGCCGCCGACCAGTCCGAGGGCGCCCAGGGCGCGCGGGCGAGCACCTGCGTGACGAACACGGTCCCGTCGGCCCCCACCGCGGTCCCGTACCCGACGCGGTCGAAGTCGGGCGCCAGCAGGTTGGCGCGGTGGCCCGGGCTCTGGAGCCAGCCGTCGATGGTGGCGGGCACCGCGTCGAGGCCCGGCGGCACCGCCGCCAGGTTCTCCGCGTGCGTCGCGTACGGGCTGCCGACGCGCGCGAGCCGGTCCGCGACGGTGCGGCGGTCGGGGTCGAGCCCCTGGTGATCGAGGACGTTGCGCGCGGCGAGCTCGGCGGCGTGCTGCCGGGCGGCCCGCGCCAGGCCCTCGTCCCACACCGTCGCCTGCGCGCCGTGCGCCGCGCGCGCCTCGTCGGCCGCGACGTGCAGCGCGGCGACGAGATCGCGGTTGGGTTCGGCCACGTCGTCGATGCCGGGGAGCAGCCAGCTACCCGCGGGCGCGGGGAGGGGCGTCGCGCCGGGGGCGGGCGCGCCGCGTTCGGGGGCGGCGCCGGCGGCCGCGAGGGTCGGGGCCGTGGGGCCGGCCGCCGCCTCGCCCACGGGTGGTCCCCCGGTCGGCACCGCGCCGCCGGGGGCGGCCGTCCAGGTGCAGGCGAGGGGCATGGCGCCCATGAGGGCCACGAAGGCCGCGGTGAGCAGCGCGTGGCGCGACGGTCGGCGAAGGCGGCGCGCCGGTGGCCCGTCCGCCGGTTGGCTGCGCGTCCTCGTGTCGAACTGGGGGTTCATGGACCCTGACTACCACGCGCGCCAGGACGCGGCAAGCGCCGCACGCCACATCGCGCTACGCTGGTCGCATGACCTTCCGCGAGCGCGTGCTGCACGTCGTAAGCCAGGTCCCCCGCGGCCGCGTCGTCAGCTACGGCCAGGTGGCCCTGTGGGCGGGGTCGCCGCGGGCCGCCCGACAGGTGGGCGGGGTGCTGTTCGGCCTGCGCGAGGCCGACGGCGACGTTCCGTGGCAGCGGGTCGTCAACGCGCGCGGCGGCATCTCGACCTTCAAGGTCGGCGCGGGCGAGCTGCAGATCGCCCTGCTGCGGTCGGAGGGCGTCGAGGTCGGCGAGCAGGGGATCGACCTGGTCCGCTGGGGGTGGGCGCCGCCGGTCGACGCGTGGCCGTGGGCGGTGCCGCCGCCCGCCTGACGCTCAACCGAACGCGATCGACGGCCCGACGTGGACGACGATGATGCGCTGCTCGAAGCGCCGCCGGAAGATGCCGGAGCGCACCGTCGCCCGCACGTAGAAGCCGCCGTGCTCGCGCAGGTTCCGCGCGTAGTGCCCCAGGCCCGGCACGAGGAAGCCCACCGGACCCAGGACGCTGGCGATCAGCTGGGCGCCCATGTGCTCGTGGACGGTCGTCGGGAACGGGGCGTCGAACGAGGCCCGATAGCCGTGCTCGCGGCGGCCGCCGAGGCGCGCGCCTCGCTCCAGCACCACCCGCTCGACCAACCGCTGGCGCGTCTCCACCGCCCGGCGCCCGCGCCGCTCGACGTCGACGTAGTAGCGGTCGACGAGCTCGACGGTCAGGTCGAGGCCGTCGACGCGCTCGTAGGGCACCAGCGTGAACCGCACCTCGAGGGGCTGGCCGGTCCGGGCCCTCGTCGGGGCGTCGACCTTCAGCTGGTTGAAGTGCTTCTGGAACCAGGCCTCCTGCCAGGAGGACCAGGTGGCGAGCGCCGCCAGGGCCACCTCGAGGGCGATCCAGGTGGCGTCGATCCCGATCGCGGCGCGCATGGGCGGGATGGCGAGGGCGAGCGCCCCCGCGGCCGTCAGCAGGCCCCACATGCCGCCGAGCCAGGTGGCGGAAAGCTCGTGCCACGCCGGCGCCCGCGGCAGGTCGAGCGGCGGGTCCTCGTGCCAGCGGCGCGCCACGCCGCAGGCATCGCACACCAGCCCGTCGTCGTTGAGGTGGCCGCACTGCGGGCAACTCCAACTCACGCGGCAGGTTACGCCGAACGCGCGCGCGAGCGCGGTGCGCTTCGTCGCACGGGTACGATGGGCGCATGGCCAGCCCTCCGACCCACCCCACGGTCGCCGTCGAGCTCCTGCGTTCGCTCGTGCGCGCCCCCAGCCCCTCGGGGCGCGAGCGGCCCGCCGTCGAGGCGTTCGCGTCCGCCATGGGCGACCTCGGCTTCGACCGGGTCGAGGTCGACGAGGCCGGCAACGCCGTCGGGACGATCGCTCGCGGCGAGGGTCCCAAGCTGGTCCTCAACGGTCATCTCGACACGGTGCCGACGGGCGACCCCGCCGCCTGGCCGGTCGACCCGCTGGCCGGCGAGCTGATCGACGGTCGCGTGTGGGGCCGTGGTTCCGTGGACATGAAGGGCGCCCTGGCGGCGATGGCCGTCGCGGCCAGGATCGCGGCCGACGCCGGTTTCGCGGGCACGCTGGTCGTGGCCGGCATGGTGCAGGAGGAGGTCGGGGGCCTGGGCGCCCGCTGGTTCGGCGAGCGCAACACCGCCGACCTCGTCGTGCTCGGCGAGCCGAGCGACCTCGGCCTGCGGCTCGGGCATCGCGGCCGCATCGAGGCGCGGGTCACGCTGCCGGGCCGCATCGCCCACGCGGCCAAGGCCGAACTCGGCGACAACGCGCTCCTGCGCGCCGCCCGCTACGCGCTGGCGCTCGAGCGGCTCGAGCTGCCGGTCGACGCGGTGTTGGGGCGGTCCAGCGCCACGTTGACGCAGCTCAGCGGCTTCCCGAGCGACGGTCCCAACGTCGTGCCGGGCCGCGCCGACCTCACGATCGACTACCGCCACGTGAGCGCCGAGACGCCCGAGGAGGTCGTGGCGCGCCTCGCGGCCCTCGATCCGGAGGCGCGCGTCGAGGTCTCCGAAGAGCACGCCATCAGCGAGGACGGTGCCGTCGAGCGTCGTTACCCGCGCATCAACCCCGCCTACCGGGTCGAGCCCGGCCACCCGTCGATCGCCTGGGCGCGCGAGGTCCTCGACCGCGCGCTGGGCCGGCCCGTGGACGTGGGCACCTGGTGGTTCGCCACCGACGCCCCCCATCTGGCGCGCATGGGCGCGCCGGTGCTCGGCTTCGGTCCGGGCGACCCCGAGCTCGCCCACACCACCCGCGAGGCCATCGACGCGGCGTCGCTCGTGGCGGCCGCGAACGCGTACGCCGCGCTGGCGACCGCCTTCCTCGACGGCGCGCTCCCCTGGGAGGGACCCATGAGCACGACCTCGAGCGGCGCGCGCGCATGAAGGGCAAGACGATCCTCCTCAACGGCGATCCCTGGGTGATCGTCGACGTCGCGCCGGCCGAGCCGCTGGCGGAGATGGTCGCTGCGCTGCTCGAGGACGAGGGGTACGTGGCGGTGGTGCGCGGCATCGCGCTGCTGGGCGACACCCTGGCCCACCTCGGGGTCGGCGCCGCGGGCGCGTCGGTCGTGCTCGTGCCCGAGGCAGACGCCGAGGCGGCGCTCGCGCTCATCGAGGAGACCGTGACCGACTACCAGGGCGACGACCTCGAGGCGGCGATGGCCATGCTCGCCGAGGACCCGAGCGCGCTCGGCGAGGTCGACCCGGACGACGACGAGCCGGACGACGACGATGAGCCCGCGGACGATGCGTCCGACGACGTCGATCACGCGAGCGAGCGCTCGGACGATCGCTGAGTCGACCCCGTGGCGCCGCCGCCCCACGTCGTGCCGACCATCGTCGACGCCGAGGCGTCGGCGCGTCGCGCCCGGGCCACGGCGGCCCGCATCAGCCTCCTCGCGGCCCTCGTCGTCCTGGGCCTCAAGGGCGCCGCGTGGCTGCTCACCGGTTCGGTGTCGCTGCTGTCCGACGCCGCCGAGTCGCTGGTCAACGTCACGGCCGCCGTCAGCCTGCTCGTCGCGCTGCGCATCGCGGCGCGGGGGCCCGACCTCGAGCACCCGTACGGCCACCAGAAGGCCGAGTACCTGTCCAGCGTCTTCGAGGCCAGCCTCATCCTGCTCGCGGCCGGGGCGATCGCCGTCTCCGCCTTCCAGCGGCTGTGGGCGCCGCAGCCGCTCGAGAACGTGCCGCTCGGCTTGAGCGTTGCCTTGCTGGCCGGGCTGCTGAACGCCGGGCTGGGCGTCTACCTGTCGCGCGTCGGCGCCCGCCTGGAGTCGCCGGCGCTGATCGCCAACGGGCGGCACGTGCTCACGGACGTGTGGACGTCGGTCGGTGTGCTGCTGGGCGTGGGTCTGGTGGCGGTGACCGGGTTCGAGCGGCTCGACCCGCTGCTCGCGCTGGTGGTGGCCGCCTACGTCGCCCGCGAGGGCGTGCGGATCCTCACCGCCAACCTCTCGCGGCTGATGGACGAGCGGCTCCCCGAGGCCGAGGAGCGGGTGATCCTCGACGCGCTGGCGAGCCACCCGGCGGTGGCCGGTTTCCACCGGTTGCGCACCCGTCGCTCCGGCCGCGCCCGCTTCGCCGAGGTCGATCTGTTCGTCGACCCGGAGATGAGCGTGCGGGCCGCCCACGAGGTCGTGGCCGAGGTGGAGCAGGTCGTGCACGCGCGCCTGAAGGGCCTGACGACCACCATGCACGTCGAGCCGTTCGTCGAGGGGGTCCGCGAGGGCCGGCACGCGCCGGCGGAGGAGTTCGCGGAGCGGGGCGTGGGGCGCCCGCGGGCCGGCGAGGGTTAGGCGTGCGGCGCCGTCCGCCAGGGGAGGACCTCGATCGTGTCGCCGGCCTGCGGGCTGCTGTTCGGCGGCAGGACCGCCAGCGCGTCCGCCTCCGTCAGCGAGCGGAGCACCCCGGAGGACTGCGTCGAGACGGGGTCCGCGATCCACGAGGCGCCCTCGCGCCGCAGGCGCACCCGCGCGAAGTGGACGCGGCCCGTCGCGCCCTGTAGCCCGTGACCCGCCTGGGCCGGCCAGGTCGCCGCGAGGGGCGACGGGGCGCGTTCGCCCTCGAGCGCCCGCAGCGCAGGGAGGCCGAGGAGCCAGAACACGAGCAGCGACGCCACCGGGTTGCCGGGGAGGCCCAGGACCGGCGTGCCGCGCCAGCGGCCGAAGAGCGTGGGGCCGCCCGGCTTCATCGCCACGCGCCAGAACGCCACCTCGCCCTCCCGCTCCAGCAGCGTCCGCACGTGGTCCCGCGCGCCCATCGACACGCCGCCGCTCGTCACGACGAGGTCGGCGTCGCCGGCGGCGCGATCGAGGCACCGGCGCAGCGCGTCCGGGTCGTCGCCCACGCGTTCGCTGCGGACGACGGCGGCGTGCGCCTCGCGGGCGAGCGCGACCAGCCCCGGGCCGTTCGACTCGAAGGAGCGACCGGGACCGATCTCCGTCGCCCCCGCCGACAGCAACTCGTCGCCCGTGGCGACGACGACCACGCGCGGCGCGCGCGCGACCTCGACGCGACCGTGCCCGGCGGAGGCGGCCAGGGCCAGGTGGGCGGCGTCGAGCCGGGTGCCGGTCGCCAGCGCCAGGGCGCCGGCCCGCAGCGCCTGACCGCGGGGGCGCACGTCGCGCAGCGACGCCGGTTGCTGGACCCACAGGGTGTCGCCGTCGCGGTGGAGGCGCTCGACCGGCACCACGCCGTCGGCGCCGTGCGGCATGAGGGCTCCGGTGTAGATCGAGACGGCCTCGCCGGGACCGACCGTGCCGTCGAAGGGTCGCCCTGCGGGCACCTCGCCGATCCAGCGCAGGCGCACCGGTTGGTCCTTGGTGGCGCCGACGGTGTCGGCGAGGCGGCAGGCGACCCCGTCGAGGGCGGAGTCGTCGGCGGTCGGGTGGTCGGCGCGGGCGAGCAGGTCGTTCGTCAGGACGCGTCCATGGGCGTCCTCGAGGGGCAGTTCGACGCTCGGCAGGCATCCCATCGCCGCTCGAACACGCTCGAGCGCGTCGCTGACGGGGATGCCAACGGCTCCAGCCATGCCGGAGCATACCCGAGTCGCGGTCGCCGCCCCAGCGACGCGGGTGGACGCCGGGGCGCGCCACCTGTGAGGCCTACCCGACGCGCTGCGGCCCCCGCCCGTCCCAGCTGGAGAAGCTGTAGAAGCGCCCGGCGACCCTGTCGGTGAGGAAGTTGACCAGCGGGTCGCGCAGCGGCGGCAGCGGCACGATGCTGCGCACCTCGTCCGCCGGCACGAAGCGCGCCTCGACGATGAAGCCGTCGGGATCGCGCGGGTTGAGCAGCCCGTCGTACTCGGCGACGAACGCGAAACTGATCGCGCGGTCGTTGCGGCGCTGGTCCTCGACGTGCACCGCGTAGGCGAGCTCGCGCACGCTGGTGATCGTCAGGCCGGTCTCCTCGAGCACCTCGCGCGACAGCGCGTCCACGGTCGACTCCCCGCGCTCGACCACCCCGCCCGGCAGCGTCCAGCGCACCTTGCCCAGCCCCTGCCAGTCGTTGCCGACGAGGAGCACGCGCCCCTGCCGGTCGAGCAGGATGGCGGCGGCCACCACGAACTCACGCCGCGCCATGCTGCCCCCGTCCGTGCGCGCGGCCCGGTGGCGCGGCGTCGGCGGCGTCCCCCGCGGTCGCCACGACCGCGTCGGCCGCGCGCCTCGCGCGCTCCTCGGTCGCGAGGGCGCCGTGCAACTCCTGGAAGTGGCCGGCCATCACGCCCGCCAGGTCGTGGGTCGTGAAGCCGATGCGGTGGTCCGTGACCCGCGACTGCGGCACGTTGTAGGTGCGCACCTTCTCGCTGCGGTCGCCGCCGCCGATCTGCACCAGGCGGGTGGCCCGCGCCTCGCTCTGCGCCCGCGCGCGCTCGCGCTCGAGGAGGCGGGCGCGCAGCACCGCCATCGCCTTCTCCTTGTTCTTCGTCTGCGACTTGCCGTCCTGGCAGGTGGCGACCAGCTCCTCGGGCGTGCCCGGGCGGTAGGTCACCCGGACGGCCGAGTCGGTCGTGTTCACCGACTGGCCGCCGGGACCGGAGGAGCGGAAGACGTCGACCCGCAGGTCGGCGGGGTCGAGCGCGACGTCGACCTCCTCCGCGGCCGGCATGACGGCCACCGTCACGGTGCTGGTGTGGATGCGCCCCTGGGCCTCGGTGGTCGGGACGCGCTGCACCCGGTGGACGCCCGACTCGAACTTGAAACGGGCGTACGCGCCGGTGCCCGTGATCTCGACCGAGGCCTTGGAGAGCCCGCCCACCTCCGTGGGGTGGCTGTCGAGCATCTCGGCCCGCAGGCCCTCGGCGGCGGCGTAGCGCAGGTAGGCCTGCAGCAGCTCGGCGGCGAACAGCGAGGCCTCGTCGCCGCCGGCGGCGGCGCGGACCTCGAGGATCACGTCCTTGTCGTCGTCGGGATCGCGCGGCAGCAGCGCGTCGCGGAGCTCCTCTGCGAGGGCGGCGATGCGCGCCTCCGCCTCGGCCAACTCGGCGCGGGCCATCTCGCCCAGCTCGGGGTCGTCGAGCGCCGCGCGGGCGTCCTGGGCGCGCGCCTGCTGCCCCTCGAGGGCTTGCGCCAGGGCGACCTGCGGCCGCAGTACGGCGTAGCGCCGGCCCGCGCGGCGGGCGCGCTCGGGATCGGCGGCGACCTCGGGGTCGGCCAACTGCCGCTCGAGCGCCTCGAACTCGTCGAGGAGGGGTCGGAGCGGTGGGATCATCGTGGCACTCTACCGTGGCATTCGCGGGCCGCCGGTGGCCGCCCGACGCTCACCGCTCGCGGGCCGCCACGGCCGCGACCACCAGACCCTGCCAGCGCGCCGCCCGCGGGTCGTCCTCGCTGGCGTCGTACGCGCCGGCGGCGAGGCGCGTCAGGGGCGCGCCGATGAGCGCGTCGCGGACCGCCAGCCGGCGGGTGACCGCGCCCGAGTCCAGGCCGATCGCCGCCACCTGTTCGAAGGCCGCGTGGAGCCACACCAGGGCGTCGTCGACCCTGGCCATCGTCGCGCGCTCGCTGGGCGTCGCGACGCTAGGGTCGCCGCCGAGCACCCGGCCGACGAAGGCCGCCACGCCCGCCGCGTGCGGATGGTCCGGCGGCAGCCGGCCCGCCAGCGCAGCGGGGGCGAGCGCGACCCGCAGGCCGGCCCACGCGTCGTCGGGGTCGAAGGCGTGCGCGCCGGCGGGCACGAGGCGATCCCACGCGAACGCTGGCAGGGTGGCCTCGCGCGCGTACACCATGCCCTCGTAACCGCGGCGCCGCAGGCCGTCGATCGCGACCGGCAGGTCTCGGGACAACCCCCACACGACGACGGCGCCCGGCTGTCGGGTGGCGATCCACAGGCCCTCCGGCGTCAGCACGGCCGCGTCGGCGGGGTAGCGCGCCTCGCCCGCCAGGTCGCGTCCCGCGTCGGCCAGAGCGCGCCCGAAGGCCTCCAGCGCGTCGGCGCCGAAGCCGCTGTCCAGCGTCATCATCGCCAGGCTGGCCTTGCCCTGACCGCTCGCGTCGACGGCGATCGCGGTCAACTGGGCACGCTCGGTCGGCGCGAGCGACACGCTCCAGAAGCGGCCCGCGACGTCCGCCTCGGCGAGCGCCAGGTGGGGCGTCATGCGCGCGTCGAGGGCGTCGGCGACCCTGGCGGTGGCGGCCGGCGCGGTGCAGCACAAGACCGCGTGGGCGCCCGCGTCGACCAGTTCGCCCGCCAGCGCCGCGGCGCGCATGGGATCGCCCCCGTCGTCACGGAGGAGCAACTCGAAGGGGGCGCCGAACACCCCGCCGCGGGCCAGCGCCGCAGCCGACCGCTCGGCCGCGTAGGCCTGCGCGCGGCCGACCTCGGCGGAGGGGCCGCTCGCCGACACGATGACGCCGACCTTCCAGCCGTCGGCGAGGGCCGCCGAGGCGGGCAGCAGGGCGCAGAGCGCGACGAGGAGGCGGACGGCGCGGGCCATGGGCTGGTGTACCGCGTGCGCAGGTGAAGCCGATGAACGGGGCCCGGCCAGGGCGACCCGCGAGCGGGTCGCTGGTCTGGCGCGCAGGGCGGCCCTGCTTCGTGCGGTGGGTGCCGATGGGGTGGTGGGCCCGGCCAGAAGGCGACCCGCGAGCGGGTCGCTTGACTGGCGCGCAGGGCGGCCCTGCTTCGTGCGCAGTGTGTTGTTGGAATTGGTGGGCCCGGCCAGAATCGAACTGGCGCGCAGGGCTTAGGAGTCCCCCGCTCTATCCACTGAGCTACGGGCCCACGCGAGCACCAGGTTACCGGACGGCGGGCCCGCCTGCGGGTGGCTGGAGCCGATCCGGTGGCGACGGGAAACCACCGGCCGATCAGCTGGGCGGCGCGCCTTCGTCGACTGCAGCGGCAGGACGAACGCGCGCGGGCGCGCCGCGCCTCCGCAACCACGACGCCAGCGCCAGGCTGACGGCGAACAGGCCGAGGGCCAGCCACAGCGTCGCCCCGTCGATGGCCACGGTGGCCTCACCGAGGCCACCCTCGACCGACGCCCCGGCGAGGACGGCCGAGGTCATCGTCAGCGTGTTGCCGACCGCGATGCCGGCGAGGAAGTGCGGGAAGCGGATGCGCAGCAGTCCCGCCGGCAGGTTGACGGCATCGGCGTGGAGGTACATGAGGCCGCCGGCGACCACGCTCTCGAAGCTGCGGCGCCGCAGCGCCCGCAGGAGCGGCCAGCGCCCCATCAGGTCGCCGGCGGCCCCCACGGTGCCGAGCAGGCGGCCGATGCCGTACCCGACGGAGGCGGACGCGAGGGTGCCGACCATGGCCAGCGCCAGCCCGGGCGCCGCGCCAAGAACGAAGCCGGACGCCAGGTTGACGACCGTGATCGGCACCAGGAGCAGGGGGCGCACCAGGTACAGCGCGAACACCCCCGCGGGCGCCCACGGGCGGTCGGCCAGGTGCTCGATGCTGCCGAGCAGGTAATCGAGCGGCCCGGCGTCGGCCTGTCGTGCGCCCTGCCAGAAGACGACGAGCAGGAGCGACCAGGTGACGAGCGCGATGAGACGGGACGCGAGCCGAAGGCGTGTCGCAAGCGGGCCGGGTCGGTCGGGGCGGGATTCGGCTAGCGGCATCGTTCCTCCGGCGCCCTGCGCTCAATCGACCGCGTCGGCCCGCCGGGTTGGCTCCGCGCTGCGCCCACGGCGGCCCTGCCGGTCGAGCACGAACGAGTGCGCCGTGTAGAAGGCCACGTAGACCAGCGAGGCGTACGCGAGGGCAGCCCGTGCCCCAGGCTCGACGAGCAGCGCGACCGTTGCCGCGACGCCCCACGCGCCGCCGAGGACGAGGTGGAGGAGACGGCCCTTGCGCATGCGGCTGACGTAAAGGAAGCGCATGTCGGTGAACACCAGCAGGCTGAGCCCCACGACCAGGGCGCTCGTGATCGCGGGGGAGAGGCCCAACGCGAAGGCGTAGAAGGCGACCACGTTCCAGTAGGAGGGGAAGCCGACGAAGAAGCCCTCGTCGCTCTGCTTCGCGGTGGTGCGGGAGAAGCCGTACGCGGAACTGAACGCCAACAGCGTCGCGAAGGCCCACGCCGGCTGCAGGAGCAGGCCGCCGTGCAGCAGGAACAGGACCGGCACGAAGACGTACGTGACGAAGTCGACGACGTTGTCGAGCAGCGGCCCGTCGATGCGCGGGGCCGTCTGCGCGACCCGGTGCTTGCGCGCGAGGGCGCCGTCGGTCGCGTCGATCAGCACGGTGGCCGCCATGGCGAGCAGCGCCAGCTGGTAGCGCCCCTCGAGGATCCACTGGATCGCGAGCACGGCGAACAGCAGCGCCGACGTCGTGTAGAGATGGACGAGGTAACCCCTGGCTTGGGAAGAGGTCATGGGCCTCCTGGTGGGCGTGGGCGTCATCGTGCGGGCGTGCCCCGACCGCGGCGGGATCGCCGGCCGCCGCCCGGGCGCGGGCGACCGGAACCCGTCACGATACCCGGGATCGTTGGCGCCGCGTGCTCGACCCGCGGAGAGCAGAAGAACGCTGCGGACCCCGCTAGGACCGGGATCCGCAGCTTCGTCGTCCGATCGTCGCCGGACGGGGCTGGTCGGGGTGACAGGATTTGAACCTGCGACCACTTGACCCCCAGTCAAGTGCGCTACCAGGCTGCGCTACACCCCGAGGCGCGCTCGCCACGATACGCGCCCTGCGCCGGGCCCGTCAACCGCCGCCGCGCGTTCCTGCGGCCGACGGGGCCCCGCCGGCCGTATCCTGGCGCCATGGCCGACGACACGGAGCTGCTCGACCTGCTCGACGACCAGGGCGCCCTCATGGGGCGGACGAAGTCGCGCGCCGACGTCCACCGCGACGGCGACTGGCACCGTGCGTTCCACCTGTGGGTCATGCACCCCGACGGCTACGTGCTGCTGCAGCGCCGCTCGCGGACGAAGGACCTGGCACCGGGCAAGGTCGACGTGAGCGTGGGCGGGCACCTGCGCGCGGGCGAGATCTGGCTCGACGCCCTACGCGAGGCGGAGGAGGAGATCGGGCTCGAACTGCGGCCCGGCGACGTCGACCTGCTCGGGACGGTGCGCTCGGAACGGGCGCATCCGGACGGCTCGCTCGACCGTGAGTTCCAGGACGTGTACACCACCGTCGTCGAGGGGCGGGGGCTGCCCGACTACCGCTTGCGCTGCGACGAGGTGGCGGTGCTGTACGAGGCGCCGCTGGCGCGCGTGATCGAGCTCTACCGCGACGGGCGCGCCCTGCCGGTGGCCGGCTGGGACTGCCAGCAGCGCCGCAATGACGCGCTGCTCGTCCCGGAGGACCTCATCGCCGAGGGCCGAGAGGGCACCCTGGTGGCGCTCGGGTGGCTGGCGGCCTGGTGGGCCGCGCGCGCCCGCTCCTGATCCGGCGGCGGGAGCGCCCAGCGCCTCGCCGAAGAAGGGGACCGGCCCCAGAACTCCGGGGCCGGCCGCCGTTCGAGGGTTCGGGCAGGGTCAGTCGACGATCGGCAGGCCGGCGGCCTTCCAGGCGTTGAAGCCGCCCGACATGTTGCGCACGTTGGTGTAGCCGGCGAGCTTGACGAGCGAGAGGGCCCACATGCCGCGGGTGCCGGCGGCGCAGTAGATGATCATCGGGGTGTCCTTGTTCTCGGGGAGCTCGCCGAGGCGGTCGGCGAGTTCGGTGACCGGGATGAGGACGGCGAAGTCGATGTGGCCGAGGTCGAACTCGTCCTGGCGGCGGACGTCGAGCAGGAACGGCTCGACCTGCTCGATGAAGTCGAAGGAGTTCTCGACGTTGATCTGCAGCCAGCCGGCCTGCGAGGCCTCGGTGATGATGGCGCCGAACTGTTCGGTGGCGCTCTGGGCGAAGGCGCCGGAGGCGACGAGGAAGGCGATGAGGACGAGGGCGAGACGCTTCATGGGGTACTCCCTTTCGTGTGGGGCGCGCTGGCCCCGGTTCGTTCAGGGCGGGCAGCCCTAGAACCCGAAGAACTGCGCCTGACCGGCTTCGACGATCAGGCTGCGGACCAGGGTGGCGCCGAGGAGCGGCACCAGACCTGCGAGGAGGGGGAGACGCCGGATGAGGACCGGCGCGACGAGCAGCGCGGCGATGCCGACGGAGAGCCACGCGCCGTCGTGATGCCAGAGGTACGCGAAGGCGTGCTGCGCCTCGGCCGAGCCGGTTGCCAGGGCGAAGAGGTAGACGATGCCCATGACGGCGCTGGCGAGCGAGACGGCGACCAGCCAGCGCGCGGCCCACGCCTGCTTGAACAGGTGCGCGAGACCGAGGACCGTGGCCATGCCGGTCAGCGGGAAGAGGACGAGGAGGACGGGCGTCCACATCGGGCGGTTGATGTTGATGGCCAGGGCCAAGCCGGGGTAGGTGAGGGCGAGCGCCGCGCCCACGACGAGGCCCGCGTTCCACAGCATCTTCGGGCCCTTGTTCAGCCACACGAAGAAGCTGGAGCCGAGCGAGACGATCAGGCCCCAGGCGCCGAGCCAGATGGGCGCGGTCGGCGTGAAGCTCAAGAAGAGCCACACGTGGGTGAAGCGGAAGCGCGACGGCGACTCGACCCAGAGCGTGATGAGGTCGAGCACGATGAGCACCATCGTGACAAGGGCGTAGGTGCGGACCTTCGGGTGGTTCTTGATGCTGGCGATCGCGGTGACCAGCACCATGCCGCCGGCCAGCGCGACCAGCGCGAAGTGGATGAGGGTCGGCCAGTGCCAGAAGGCAGCGCTGTTGGGGAGGCCGTAGAACTCGGTCACAGGGTCCCTCCCGTCTCGCCGACGAGACCGAACGCGGCGGGCGTGTTGAGGTAGTAGAGCTTCGGCTCGGTGCCGAGGCCGGGGCGCAGGACGTCGACGCGCCGGGCCTCGCGCAGGGCGGTCGACACGGGGCTGCCGGGGTCGTCGAGGTCGCCGAAGCTGCGGCAGAGCGTGGGGCAGGTCTCGACGCAGGCGGGCACGCGACCCTCGTCGACGCGGTGCTTGCAGAAGTCGCACTTGCTCACGTACCCCTGCGGCAGCATGTGGCGCGCGTCGTACGGGCAGGCGGCGATGCACGCCGAACAGCCGATGCACTTCTTGGCGTCGATGTCGACGATGCCGTCCGGGCGCACGAAGCAGCAGCCGGTGGGGCAGACGGGCACGCAGGGCGCTCTCTCGCAGTGCAGGCACTGCTCGGGCCGGTGCTCGACGGTGAGGTTGGGGAAGGTGCCGGTCGTCGTGTTGCGGATCCACAGGCGGTGGACGCCCAGCGGGACCTCGTTCTCCATCTTGCATGCGATCGAGCAGGCCGCGCAGCCGACGCAGGAGGCGAGGTCGATGGCCATCGCGAGGCGGGTCATGCGCGGCTCCCATCACGGGCCAGCCAGGCGACCGGTGGGTGCTGTGGGTCGGGGGCACCCTTGACGAGCTTCACCCAGTTGTTGCGCAGGCCGGCGCCGCCCGACACGGGGTCGAGGTCGTAGCGGGTCTGCAGGTGCGTGTCCGACGCGCCGCGGCCGTTGGCGACGTGCATGAGCGGCGCCTTGTGGCCGAAGCCGTGGACGAGGTAGACGCAGTCGTTGCGGATGCGCTCGGTGACGTACGCCCGCACCGGGCCCTCGCGGGCGCCGTCCTGGTTCTCGAGCCACACGTACTCCTGGTGGCGGACGCCAAGCTTGGCGGCCTCGGAGGTGGAGATCCACACACCGTTCTCGCCGTGAGCCTCCATGAGGATGGGGTTGTTGTGCGTGCGCGCGAAGGTGTGGACCGGGCTGCGGCCGTACAGCAGGCGGTACATGCCCGCGGGCCCTTCGATCGGCGGCACGAAGATCGGCAGCGGGTCGAGCCCCGCCTCGGCGAAGCGCTCGGAGTAGATCTCGATCTTGCCCGAGGGCGTGCCGATGGGGTTGCGGTTGAGGCGCTCCCAGTCGGCCATGTACGGACGCCCGCGGCGGACGATGGTGCCCTGATCCTTGAGCGCCTCGAGGCTCGAGCCGATCGACGAGAGGCGGCGGTCGAGGTACTCCTCGACGTTCTCCCAGGGGAAGAACTCGCCGAGGCCGAGGCGCTCGCCGAGCTGCTTCGCCATGTCGAACGCGGACCGGGTGTCGTAGAGCGGCGGCACCGCCGGGAAGCGCGCCGAGATGAACGGCACCTTGTGGGCCTGCAGCAGCAGGTCGTCGTAGCGCTCCAGGTAGGTCGACTCGGGCAGGATGACGTCGGCCCACATGACGTGCTCCATCGGCAGGATGTCGATCGCCACGTAGAGGTCGAGCTCCTGGAGCGCCCGCTTCGTGCGCTCGACCATGGGGATCGAATGGAAGAGGTTGACCCCGTAGCAGATGAGCCCCTTGATCGGGTAGGGCTCTCCGGTGATCATCGGCTCGATGAACTCCTGAACGGCGGTCGCCGTGCCGAAGAACTTGTCGGCGTCGACGGCGGGACGGAACGGCGAGTCCGCCGGGACCTCGGTGGCGCCGCCGCCGCAGCCCCCCGACGCAGGCGAGAGCGGGAGGTCGGGGTGCGGGTACGGTTCGACCACCGGCGCATCGCAGAAGTAGTAGCCGCCGGGCATGCCGTAGTTGCCCAGCAGCACGTTGACGAGGTACAGCGAGCGCATCCGGTGCATGTCGTCGGGCCCGTACCAGACGGTGTGGCGGCCGACCGGTAGCACGGCGCGGGGGGCGTGGGCGGCCATCTCGCGGGCGATGCGGCGGATGGTGTCGGCCGGGATCTCCGTGATCCCGGCGGCCCACTCGGGGGTGTACTGCGCGACGTGGGCGGCGAGCTGCTCGAAGCCGAGGGTGTACTTCTCGACGTACTCGGCGTCGTACAGGCCCTCCTCGACGAGGACGTTGGCCCAGGCGAGCAGCAGTGCGGTGTCGGTCGCCGGCTTGATCGGCAGCCAGTCCTTCGCCTTGGAGGCCGCGACCGAGAAGCGCGGATCGACGACGACGAGCTTGGCGCCGCGCTTCAGCGCGGTGGCGAAGTCCTGCAGCTGGGTGTTGTGGGTGTCCTCGCCGATGTGGTGGCCGATGAGGACGATGTAGTCGGTCTCGTCCCAGTCGATCTGCTCGTGCCCGGAGATGCCGCGGCCGAAGGTGTACTGGCTGGCGGTCTCGCGCGGGGCGGTGCACAGGCTCACCGACGGCTTGGCGGCGTTGGGGCTGCCCCAGGCGCCGGGGAGGTAGGAGGCGAACCAGGCGTCGCCGGTGCCGTGCCCGAAGAAGGCGACGGACTCGGTGCCGTGATCGAACTTGATCTGGTTCATCTTCTCGGCGATGTAGTCGTAGGCCTCGTCCCAGCTGGCCTCGCGGTACTGGCCGGCGCCGCGCTCGCTGCCCTCGACGCGGATCAGCGGCTTCTTGAGGCGGTCGGGGTCGTAGGTGGTGGCGACGCCGCCCTGGCCGCGGGGGCACAGCATGCCGCGCGACTTCGGGTTGCCCTCGTAGCCGTCGACCTTGCGCACCTTGCCGCCCTGGACGTAGGCCTTGACGCCGCACTTCCAGAAGCACATCTCGCAATAGGAGTAGACGGTCGTCACGTCATCTTTCGAGTGCCACTTGCCCGGGGGTGACCGGAACGGGTTCGGGAACCCGTCGGGGAAGAGCTGCGCCTGGGTGCTCCCCCCCAAGGCCATGGCACCCACCGTGGCCCCGGACAGCTTCAAGAACTCCCTACGCCGCAGCTTCACATGACACCTCACTCAGAAGAGAAGCGAAGAACTCGGTCAGCGGCCCGTAGAAGCCGTTGACGTCCGCCGCTACCACCTGTGGGGCGTAGCGTTGGAACCAGGGGGAGAGGAACCGCTCGAGCACGACGCAGGCGGCGTCGTCGCGACCCGCGTCCGCGAGCAACGCACCGGCCTCGGCGACCGCCGCGACGTGGTCGGGGAGGTCGTGCCAGCCGGCGGCGGCCTCGACGCCGTGGTGCGCCAGGAACGCCTTCAGCGCCGTGGCGCTGGGGCCCAGCAGCTCGCCGTCGAGCGCGAGCCCCACGTAGGGAGGGGCCGGCACCCCGGCGGCGTTGGTGACGAAGAGGGCGACGTAGGCGGTTTGCACCTTGGGCCAGTCGATCTCGCCGAGTGTCGGCGCGGTGAGGCCGGCCGCTTCGGCCAGTTCCGCGACCGCGGTCGCGAACGCGCCCGAATCCAGGTCGTTGCGCAGCGCGGCGTCGGGTGAGCGGTAGGTGGCCGCCACGAGCTGCAGCACCTGCGCGATCGCGTCGGCGGACGCCGCCGGGCGCGCCGTCGCGTCGCGCGTCATGCCCGTTCGCCCCTCGTCCGTGCCATGCCGCGGTATGGCCGCGTCGTCCGGCCACCCCAAGGGCCAAAGGTTAAGTGCTGGACGCAAATCACTTCGCTGGACCTGGAACGCGATCGGTGGCTGGCGAAGCTGGAGTTGGTGGGATCCGGGGTCATCCTGCCGCGCCCGTTTCGGGTGGGGCCTGGCGTGGGCGCCGCCCGCTGCGCGCGGCTCGCGGCGCGACCACCCGTTCCTCGAGCATCTTGCGGGTGCAGGCGAACACGCTGGCCGCGCACGGCGTGCGCAGCTCGTACACGACCGCCCCGGCCTCCCGGCGGTCGCGGACGATGCCGTGGGCCCGCAGGACGGCGAGATGTTTCGACACCGTGGTGCGGTCCGAGTCCACCAGGGCGGTGAGTTCGCCGACGGGGCAGGGCCCGCGCACGAGCCGGTCGACGAGCTTGAGCCGTGACGCGTTCGCGAGCGCCTTCAATATCAGCGCCTGCTGGCGGAAGAGCTCGTCGCTGTCGGCGTTGGTCGTCGGGTCGGGCACCCCGGCCTCCTCGTCTGCTCGGCGCACAGCTTGTGACGAGAAGCACATGTGGCCATAGGGCCATCTGTCCATGTGGCCACACGGCCACACCGACGTGGCGGCAGGCCGGGCGACGAGCGCGCGCCACCCCAGGTCCGTCGGGGTGGCGCGCGGTGAAGATCGTGGACGAGGCTCTAGTACACGTCGCGGGCGGTGTTGTAGGCGTTGAACTTGCCGGTGGGCGTGCGCACCCAGTCGCCCTCGATGCGGTCGATCTCCTCGAGCGTGACCGCGTCGTAGACGGCGATGAACGACGGCGTGTCCATGCGGCCCCAGGCGGAGACCCAGAACTCGGTGCCGGCGCGGTTGAACTCGATGTGGACCATGCGCGCGTGGACGTCGGTGGCCCCCGGGACCTCCCAGCAGGGTCCGACCTCGAAGCTCACCTTGTCGATCGCGCACAGGGTGGCGGCGCCGACGGGGCTGGGGCTCATGACGTGGTCGTAGATGACCCACGGGCTGTTCGGGTGGGTCTTGAGGAAGAGGTTGCCGGTGAAGGGGACCTCGACGCGGGCGACGACCTCCCAGGCATGCTCGGGGTGCCCCTCGGGGTCGACGGCGGTGATCGTCATCTCCTGGCTGCCGAGGTTGCCGGTCGCCCACACGGGACCGAACTCCGGGTGCACCCAGTTGGCGCCGCGGCCCGGGTGCGGGATCGTGCCCGCCTCGATGACGGCGGCGACGTTGCGCTCCTTGGCGTCGATGGCGATGAGCTTGTTGAGCTGGTTGGCGGCCACGACGAAGTAGCGGTCCATGGCCCAGCCGCCGTCGTGCAGGTAGAGGTCGGTGTCGAGCATGGTGATCGGCAGCGGCTGGCCCGGCTCGTCCATGCGGCTGTAGTCGACGAACCAGGTCTGGCCGGCCTCCTTGATGTTGACGATCCACTCGGGCCCGAAGTGCGAGGCCACGATGGCGGCGACGCGCGCCTCCTCGACGTAGTCGCCGGCGCCGCGCTCGTAGCCGGCCGTGCCGATCATCTTGAGCGGCTCGAGCGTCAGGCCGTCGAGGACGACCGCCAGCGCGGGCCAGTAGCAGCCGACGATCGCGTAGCGGTCCTCGAAACCCGCGAACTTGCTCGACTCGATGCTGCGCGCGTCGTAGCAGGGCTTGACCTCGGCGACCACCTGCGGTGGGTCCATCCACAGGTCGATGAGCGAGGCCTTACCGTCGCGGCCGATCGAGGTGAAGTAGCGGCCGCTGGCGCTGGAGCGCAGGATGTGGATGGCGTAGCCGGTGTCGACCAGCGACACGAGCTCCTTGCTGCCGCCGTCGACGATCGCCACCTGGCCCATGTCGCGCAGGATGACGCCGAAGAAGTCCTCCCAGTCGCGGTCGTGCTGCGGCTCGGTCGGCCGCTCCTCGGGTGGGACGTGGACGACCCAGGTGTCGAGGATCTGCTCGTACGAGATCTGCGCGGGGGCCGGCGGCTCGTTGAGCAGGAAGCGGGCCATGACCTCGATCTCGTCCATCGACAGCACGCCCTGCGCGCCCCAGCCGGGCATGCCGCCGGGGAGGCCGCCGAAGATGATCGCCTGCAGGTAAGGGGCGCCCTTCTCGGCGAGCCGCTCGGGCAGGAGGTTGGGGCCCGTGGCGCCGGCGCGCAGCGCGCCGTGGCAGCCTGCGCAGCGGTCGAAGTAGATCTGGGTGGCGGTCTCGTACTCCTCGGGCGAAATGGCGGGCGGCTCGGTCTGGGCCTGCGCGACGGCGAGGGTCGCGGCGAGGGCGACGGCGGCGAGCCACGCGATGGACGGACGGCGGCGTGTGGGGCCTGGCATGGGCGTCCTCCTTAAACACGGATAAACGCATCCGAGTTAAGACATGGCAGCACGCCCACAGTGTACAGCGTAGGGGCGAATGTCCCCGAACCCCCGTCGGCGTCGGCGTTGCGCGGGTGGGGATTGCCGGACCCGCGTTTGCGACGCGCCCTTGCTCGGCGCACGTTTGCTCACCCCAGTTGAGCATCGGTGTATTGTGAGAAATCCAACACGGTGACGTCGGGCGTCGGGGTAGCGACACCGGCTGCGCACCGACGCTGATGCCGTGATGGGGTGAGGTGCCGTGGGCGAACCCGGCGCTCGGATGAGGAGGCAAGACCATGAGACGTGCGACGACATGGATGGCGATGGTGTTGCTGGCCGGGGTGCTCACTGCATGCGGTGGGCTGCAGCAGCAGGCGTTGGAGCAACCGGGTGTCGACCCGGGCGTGAGCGTCGGCGCCCGTGGCTTGGAAGCACCCCAGTTCCTGGGCGACATGGGCAACGTGTTCGATGGAGCCATGGTCGACGAAACGCCCTCGGCCTGGTTCGTGCAGTTCTCGGGCCAGCCCTCGGTCAAGGGTGGGCGCGCCAATGTGATGGCCAGCGAGCGCGCGTCGTTCCGGCGTGCGGCGGCGGCCGAGGACATCGTGTACGCCGAGCGGCTCAACTTCGAGACCCTGTTCAATGGCATGTCGGTGGTGGCGACGCCGGCTGAGATCGGCAAGCTGGCGAAGCTGCCTGGGGTCGTGGCCATCTTCCCGGTTATCGAGGTTGCTGCGCCGGAGCCCGGAACGATCGTGGATCCGGCCATGTGGGATGCTATCGACCTTACGGGTGCCCGAGAGGCACAAGGTGCCGGCTTTCTGGGCCAGGGTGTACGGGTTGCGGTCATCGACACCGGCATCGACTACAACCACCCCTGGCTCGGCGGTGGGTGGGGTAACCGAGTCACGTACGGGTGGGACTTCGTCGGCGATGATTACGACGCAAGCGATCCTGCCAATGACGTTCCCATGCCCGACGATGACCCCATGGACTGTAACGGTCACGGGACCCATGTAGCTGGTATCGTTGGGGCAGCGGGTTCGGTGATCTGGGGTGTTGCACCCGCCGTGGAGCTCGGAGCCTACCGCGTGTTCGGTTGTGCCGGATCGTCGAGTTCAGACGTCATTGTTGCGGCGCTCGAACGGGCTTTTCTCGACGGCAGTGACGTCGTGAACATGTCCCTTGGTGCCGCGTACCAGTGGCCGCAGTATCCATCTGCCATCGCCTCCAACAACCTCGTCGACGCGGGCGTCGTCGTGGTCGCCTCGATCGGTAACAACGGCGACAACGGTGTCTACTCGGCGGGAGCACCCGGCGTCGGCGAGAAGGTCATTGGTGTGGCGTCGTTTGACAACCTGGGTGTCGTGCAGGACGAGATCGAGGTGGCCGGCCGGACCATGGCGCCGCGCCTCATGTCGGGTTCCATTGCCGCCGAGACGAGTGGTACTGAGGAAGTCGTCTTCGTGGGCAGAGCGTGCAATACCGACCCATTGGACGAAGATCCTGCTGGCAAGGTCGCGCTGGCCGTGCGCGGCACATGTGCCTTCTCCGATAAGGCGCTCAACGCTCAGGCCGCGGGTGCCACGGCCGTGATCGTCATGAACAACGTCTTCGGCGCTTTCGGCGGGACGTTGGGTGGGGTCGAAGTCGACATCCCGGTTTTGAGTTTGTCCCAGGACGACGGTCAGTTCATCGTTAGTCAGATGCCGACCTCCTTGACCTGGCTTGGCCCACGCAACGTACAGGACGAGATCTCCGCGTTCAGTTCGTGGGGCCTGGCGCCGGATCTCTCCCTCAAACCGGACATTGGCGCACCGGGTGGGTCGATTCTGTCGACCTACTTGGGGGGTCGATTCGCTTACCTTAGCGGCACTTCGATGTCAGCTCCTCATGTGGCTGGCGCCGTCGCCCTGCTGCTCGAGGCTCGACCGGGAACCGCCGCAGCGGACGTGCTCACCCTGCTGCAGAACACGGCCGATCCCAAGCCATTCACGAAGGACGTCGACTACCTTCATGCCGTCCACCGTCAAGGTGCCGGCATGGTCAACATCCCGCGGGCGATCTCGGCCCTGACGACTGTCACGCCGTCGAAGCTCTCACTAGGAGAGAGCCAGACGGGTCCGTTCACCACAACGCTGACTGTCAAGAACGACTCTGACGCGCCTGTCACCTACACGCTGGTGCACGAAGGCCGGGTCGTTGCGACCGCAGGGAACACGTATAACGCCTCGCTCTACGTGCCTGCGGATGTCGAAGTCACTTTCAGCAACGGCACGCTGACGGTCCCCGCGTTCGGTACCGAGACGGTCACGGTCACGATCACGGATCCTGGGCTTTCGGGTGGCATGCCGCAGACCGTGTACGGCGGCTACATCCAATTCGTCGAGGAAGACGACGTCGTTGCGCTGAGCGTTCCGTTTGCAGGCTACTCCGGCGATTACCAGAGCATCGAGGTCCTCACGTCAGGTGGTGCTGGCTTCCCCTGGCTGGCGACCCTCGCGAACGGCTTCTTTTTCAACGCGCCCGACGGCGCCCGCTACACCATGAAGGGCGATGACGTCGCGTACGTCCTCGCCCACTTCGAACACTACTCCGAGGTCACGAAGCTCGAGATCGTGCCCCTGCGCCAGGTCGGCCGTGCGCGCGACCTCGGTGTCATCGAGCTCAAGTACTTCTACCGCAACAGCACGCCCACCGGCTTCTTCGCCTTCGAGTGGGACGGGTCCGCCAAGGTCAACGGCCGTCGCACGGCGCTGCCGATGGGTGACTACCAGCTCAAGCTGTCGGCGCTGAAGGCGCTCGGGGATCCGAGCAACCCCGCACACTGGGAGACGTGGATCTCACCGGTCATCTCCATCGTGCGCAGCAAGAACTGAACCCGTGCGTTCCTCCGGTACGGCAGCGTACCGGAGGGTCTGCCCGGACAGCATTCGGGGCCCGCCAACCGGCGGGCCCCTCCTGTTTACGATCGAGCGGGAACGGCGCTTCTACCCCTCCAGCACCGTCGGCAGGATCAAC
>JAHYJQ010000334.1 GCA_019429025.1 Trueperaceae bacterium
CCCGCCTCGCGGAGTACAACGCGAACTTCTGATTCTCGCGCGCCGGCGCGATCGCGCCGGCGCGAGCTGGCGGCGCGGAGGCGGGCCCTGATCGGTCCGCCTCCGCGCCGCGGAGGCCTTGGCCGCACACGATGAAGGACAACGCCGTATTCAAGAGCCGGGTGCTGCCGTGGCTGCTGCTGCTCCCTTCGTTCGTCATCTTGCTCACCTTCCTCTATTACCCGGCCATCCAGGCCTGGGTGTTGTCGCTGCACCGCTCGAACCTGTTCCTCGGCACCCGCCGCTACGTGGGGTTGGACAACTACCGCCTCATGTTCACCGGCGCGCTGGCGGACAAGTACATCCAGGTGGTGGTGCAGACGTTCCTCTATGGCTTCCTGGTGATCGCGATCGGCATCAGCCTGTCGATGGTCATCGCCGCGCTGGCCAGCCAGAAGATCGCGGGCGCCCGCGTCTACCGCCTGCTGCTCATCTGGCCGTTCGCGCTCTCGCCGGCCGTGGCCGGCACGATCTTCCTGTTCATGTTCAACCCCGACGTCGGCAGCGTCAACCAGATCCTGAACGCGCTGTTCGGGATCAAGCCGCGCTGGCTGGACACGCCCACGCTGGCGTTCGCGCTGGTGGTGCTCGCGTCGGTGTGGAAGAACCTCGGCTACAACATCGTCTTCTACCTCGCCGCGCTGCAGAACATCCCCTACGAGCTCGCCGAGGCCGCCGCCATCGACGGCGCCGGGCCGGTGCAGCGGTTCTTCCGCATCACGGTCCCCATGCTGTCGCCGATGACGTTCTTCCTGGTGTTCACCAACCTGACGTTCGCCTTCTTCGAGTCGTTCGGGCTCATCGACATCGTCACCAAGGGCGGGCCGGTCGGTTCGCCGCCGATGGACGCGGCCGGCATCACCACGACGATGATCTACCAGGTGACGCTCGACGGTTTCGGGGGTAGCGGCAACACCGGGCTCGCGGCCGCGCTCGGCAACGTCATCCTCTTCTTCGTCATCATCATGACGCTGCTGCAGTTCCGCTACGGCGGCCGGCGCGTGCAGTACGGGGACAACTGATGGGCATGCGGCGCAACTGGCTGACGCACCTGATCCTCATCGTCGCCTGCGCGGTCATCGCGTTCCCCATCCTCTTCGCGCTGGTGAAGTCCACCCAGATCCGCAGCGCGGTGATGAGCCCCAGCCTGGTGCCTGGCGACCAGTTCCTGACCAACGTCCGCAACGTCTTCCTGAACGCCAACCTGCTGGTGTTCATGCGCAACTCCTTCATCGTCGCGATCGCCGTCACCGTCGGCAAGACCACGCTGTCGCTCATGGCCGGGATGGCGCTGGTGTACTTCCGCTTCCCCTTCAAGCGCGGCGTCTTCGGCATCATCCTGCTCACGCTGATGATGCCCGTCGAGGTCCTCATCGTTCCGCTCTTCGACGTCATCAGCCTGCAGCCGCCCCACACGTGGGCCGAGTTCTCGGCCTGGATCGCGCGGCCCGACAAGATCCTCTTCCAGCCGGCGCGTTACGGCTTCGGCTGGGCGAACACCTACCTGGCGATGATCGTGCCCTTCCTCGCCTCGGCGACCGGCACCTTCCTGTTCCGGCAGCACTTCATGGCGATCCCGCGGAGCCTGGCGGACGCGGCCCGCATCGACGGCGCCACGCCGTGGCAGTTCCTGCAGCGCGTGCTCGTCCCGATGAGCTGGAACACGATCGGCGCGCTCGCCGTCATCGAGTTCGTGTACATCTGGAACCAGTACCTGTGGCCCAAGGTCATCATCCGGCGCGAGGAGCTGCAGGTGGTGCAGGTCGGCCTGAACCTCATCATCGGGACCGGCGAGGGCGTGCAGTGGGGCTACGTCATGGCCGGTGTGATCCTCAGCCTGGTGCCGCCGCTGCTCGTCTTCATGCTGCTCCAGGAGCAGTTCATGCGCGGGTTCGCGCTGTCCGAGTCGAAGTAGGGGGTCGCCACCAGGGGCGCGCGCAGCGGATGCGTCGACCGTTGTCGCAGTTCGGTGTACTTCGTGGTGTACCCGACGCGGTCGCGGTGCTCGAGAACGGTTCGACGCCGGACGTATCGTCGCCTTGGGTCCAGCGTCCGCTTCGTTCCCTTTCTTCGAGGAGGAACGTCGTGAAGACATGCCCCCGCATCGTCCTGGCATCGTTGATCCTGTCTGCACTCGCCGCTTGCGGCGGCGGTGGTCCGTCCGGGAACGTCACGGGGGTGGTCGTGACGCCGCCGACCCCGTCCGTCGACCTCGGGGCGACGATCGCCCTCACGGCGGTGGTCCAGCCGGCCGGCGCGAGCCAGGGCGTCACCTGGTCGAGCAGCGACGAGGGGGTCGCTACCGTGTCGTCCGGCGGTGTGGTCACCGGCTACGGCCTGGGCACCTCGGTCATCACGGCGACGAGCGTCGCCGACGACGACTTCTCCGACTCGGTGACCGTGAGCGTCGCCTGCGGCACGCTGCTGGTGATCTCGCAGGACGTCGACGCCGACACCGCGCTGCCGCTCGACTGCTACCTCGTGACGAGGGCCGTCAAGGTGTCGGCACGGCTGTCGGTGGTGGCGGGCAGCATCCTCTACTTCGAGGACGATGCGGGCCTCCGGGTGATTCCGGACGGCTCCCTGCGGGCCGAGGGGACGGCGCTGCATCCGATCACCTTCACGAGTGAATCCGGCCTGCGCGACGACTGGTTCGGCGTGGGGATCTTCTCGGACAGCGCCGCCAACGTGCTGGATCACGTGCGCATGGAGAACGCGGGCAAGACCTTCGCCACGATCAACGGCATGCAGCCGACGAACCTCTACGTCGGTGCCGTCACGCCGGATCCGCTCGAGTACGGTCGGGTGGCGATCACGAACTCGAGCTTCGGGTCGGCGGGCAAGCTCGCGGCGGACCCGGTGCCGGGTACCGGCACGGGCCTGTACGTGGCGTGGGCGGAGAACGTGCTGGCCGCGTTCGAGGACAACACCTTCGACGGCAACGGGCGCGCGGCGATGCGGGTGACGTCGCATCAGCTGGGGTCGATCGGGGCGGGGAACGTGTTCGGGGTCGGCGCGGCGCCGGGCGCGGCGTTCGTGGAGGTCGCGCGGGACGGCAATGTGGTGGCGAGCGCGACGTGGCGCGCGTTGGACGTGCCGTACCGCTTCTTCCACGCGCACGTCGTCAACGATCCGGCGGCGGTCATCGCGATCGCGCCGGGCGCGGTGCTCGAGTTCACCAACCAGGCCGGCATCCGCGTGGGTGCGGGGGCGCTGCGGGCGATCGGGACGGCGGCCGCGAAGATCACCTTCACCAGCGTTTCGGGTGACCCGGG
>JAHYJQ010000335.1 GCA_019429025.1 Trueperaceae bacterium
ACTTCGTGGCGCCCGGCGGGCACGAGGGACGCGGCGACGGGCCCGACTGAGCCGGGAGCGGCGCGCGGGGATGGCCGCAGCCCGCGCGGGCGCACGCGTCAAGCCGCGAACCGAACGGACCGGCCGGCGGCCCTAACGTGCCACATGGACACGACCCGGTACCCCGACACCCGAACGCGCCGCCGCCGCTGGGCGTTGGCGACGGCGCTCGCCGCCGTCGCGTTGGCCACCGCCGTGCCGACCCCGGCCGTCGCCCAGGGCGTGGGCGCCCCCCTCGTCGACTTCTCGCTGCGCGACCAACACGGCGAGCTGGTCACCCGCGACGACCTGCTGGGCCGCCGCTGGCTGCTCAACGTGTGGGCGAGCTGGTGCCCGCCCTGCCGCGCCGAGCTGCCGCTGTTGCAGCGCGTCGCCGACGAGCTCGCGGACGACGACGTCGGCCTGCTGCTGCTCAACGCCGGCGAGCGCGCCTCCGTCGCCAGCGGCTTCCTCGAGGCCGAGGGTCTCGAGCTGCGCACGCTGGTCGACCCCGACGCCCGCGAGCGCGGCCTCGAGGGCACCGAGGACGTCCTGCGGCGCATGCGGGCGCGCGGCCTGCCGACGACCTTCTTCGTCGACGCCGACGGCGCGGTGGTGCAGGCGTTCGTCGGCGAGCTGACCCCGTCGGCGCTGGCCGAGCTCCTCGAGACCGCGTTCGCCGTGCGGTGGTCGCCGTGAGCGCGGCTCTCGCGCCGGCGGGCGGGCCAGGACCGCGCCGCGCCGCGCTCGCTCGGCTCGCGCACGGCACCGCGTTCATGTTCGGCCTGTCGCTGGTGTTCGTCGCGCTCGGCTTCGGCGCCGGCCTCGTAGGCGAGCTGTTCTTCGTGTACGACCGCGCCCTGAGCCTCATCGCCGGCGGGTTGCTGGTGGCGTTCGGGCTGGTGCTCATCGGCGTGCTGCGCGTCCCCTTCCTGCAACGCGAGGCGCGCGTGCGGCTCGCGCGGCACCCCGGCGGCCTGGCGGGCTCGACGGTGGTCGGCCTCGCGTTCGGCGTCGGCTGGACGCCCTGCGTGGGGCCGGTGCTCGCCGGCATCCTGGCGCTCGCGAGCAGCGGCGGCGACGCCGTCCGCGGCGGGATGCTGCTGGGCGCGTACGCGCTCGGCTTCGCCCTCCCCTTCCTCGTGATCGCCGCCGTCGCCCCCACGGCCATGCTGGCGCGGCGGGTGGGCCACCGCGGCGAGCGCCTCGCGGGCTGGATGCTGCT
This sequence comes from Trueperaceae bacterium, assembly GCA_019429025.1. GTDB lineage: Bacteria > Deinococcota > Deinococci > Deinococcales > Trueperaceae > JAABTL01. The sequence continues at coordinate 1,244 of JAHYJQ010000335.1, forward strand.
GGCCGTCGGCGTCCTGCTGCTGTCGGGTCAACTCGCCCGCATCGCGCCCTTCCTGGCGTCGCTCGGCAGCGTCGAGGGCGTGCTCGCGGGCGTCGCGCCCGGCCTCATGGTGTCGGCCGCCGCCGGCACGCTGTCGTTCCTGTCGCCCTGCGTGCTGCCGCTGGTGCCCGTCTACCTGGCGTTCCTCACGGGCGTGACGGGCGGCGACGGCCCCGCGGGCGCGCGCCCAGCGGGCGCATGACCGCGGGAAGGTAGGCTGCGCCATGCCCTGGATCGACGTCATCCGCCCCGAAGCCGCCAGCGGCGAGCTGGCCGACCTCTACCGCGCGATCGCCGGCGCCCGCGGCGGCGTCGCGGACGTGCACCAGGTGCAATCGCTCAACCCGCGCGCGATGGCGACGCACCTGGAGCTCTACAAGGCGATCGTGTTCCAGCGCTCGTCCCTGTCGCGGCGCGACCGCGAGCGGATCGGCGTCGTCGTCTCGGCCGCCAACGGCTGCCGCTACTGCGTCGCCCACCACGGCCAGGCCCTGCGCAACCTGCGCGAGGACCCCGCGGTCGCCGACGCGCTCGAGGGGGGCGCCGTCGAGACGCCCGGCCTGAGCGACGGCGAGCGCGCCCTGCTCGCCTGGGCGCGGCGCGCGACGCTCGCGCCCGCGGAGGCGGACGGCGACGCCCTGGAGGCCCTGCGCGCCCACGGCTACGACGACCGCGCCCTGCTGGACGCCGCCCTCACCGTCGGCTACTTCAACTTCGTCAACCGCCTGGTGCTGCTGCTCGGCGTCGACCTCGAGGAGGGGTACGAGCGGACGTGCGCGCCGGACATGGCGGCGCCCAGCGAAGGGCGGCCGGAGGCGACACCGACGTAGGCGGGGCGCATGATGCCGACCCGCGAGCCCAACGGGCACCGGATGTCTCAGTCGTCGAGCGTCTCGGGCACGAGCTCGTCGAGGTCGTGCCGCAGCCCCGGATCCGCGGCCCCCGTCGGAAGCCACGACAACAGCTCGTCGCGCGAGATCCAACGGGGCTTCTCCACCATAGGGGACAGACGGGCCACCGGCCGGTCTTCGACGGTGATGACGACATCCTCACCTGACTGCGCGCGCGCGAGCGCGCGCATGGTGTCGTGGCCGAGCTCGAGTACGTCCATGAGGACCATGCTACGAGTGTAGGGCCGCAGCCTGACCGGCAGGTTGGGTTCTGCCTACCCACGCCTCGCTCACGCCCCGTACGGCACCCACACGTTCTTGACCTGCACCGCGCGGCGCAGGAACGCATCGCCCTCGCCCTGCGCGGGATCGAACCAGTCGCGCCGGCGCCCGCGGTTGACCCACGTCACCTTGAGGTTGCCGGCCGAGCGGCGCTCGACCTCGGCGGACCCCTCGGCGCCGCCGACGTACCAGTGGCAGGCGACCTCGTCGTGGTCGGCCAGCGTCTTCGCGAGCGCGTCGCGGTCGCCGGTGACCACGTTGAGCGCGCCGGCGGGGACGTCGGACGCCTCGACCAGGTGCACCAGGTCGGTGACGGCCAGCGGCCAGCGCGGGGATGGCGTCGCCACCACCCGGTTGCCCATGGCCAGCAGCGGCGCCGTCAGCGACACGAACGCCAGCAGCGGCGCCTCGTCGGGGCAGCTCACCGCCGCCACGCCCCACGGCTCGTTCATGCCCAGCACGACGCCGCGGACGGGCACGCCCTTGACCGCGCCGTCGAGCTTGTCGGCCCAGGCGGCGTAGGTGAAGAGCCGGCGGACGCTGGCGTCGACCTCGCGGCGGGCGGCGGCCTCGTCCACCTCGAGCAGCGACCGCAGCCGGTCGACGAAGCGCTCGGCGTCGGCGTCGAGGTTCTCGGCGAGGAAGTAGAGCACCTGCGCGCGCGCGTGCCCGGACGCCTTCGTCCAGGCGGTCGCCTTCCGGGCCGCCTCGACGGCGTCGCGCACGTCCTTGCGGCTGCCCCAGCCGGCCTCGCCCAGGTGGCGGCCGGAGGGGGAGCGCACGGGGTAGCTGGTGCCGCCGTCGGGGCGCACCTGCTTGCCGCCGACGTAGAGCTTGGGGGTGCGGTC
>JAHYJQ010000336.1 GCA_019429025.1 Trueperaceae bacterium
GCTGATCGGCCAGGAGCGCGGAGGCCTTGGCCGCGCCGGCGGGCGAGAAGGGGATCCGCTCGGGCGGGTCGGCTGGCGGGCGCGCGTCGGGACTCGACGCGTGATGGGTCTGTGGCACGGGCACCTCCTGGCATCCCTAGCGCTTCACTAGGGTGGGTATAGCACGTGCCCGGCGGCGTGTCCCCCGCCCGCGCGACGGGAACGGCGGCGGCCGAGCCATCCAAGGAAGGCGGCCCCCGTCGGGGGCCGCACGCGATCGGCTGGCGGGCGCAGAAGGACTCGAACCCTCGACCTACGGTTTTGGAGACCGCCGCTCTACCGACTGAGCTATACGCCCCCGCTCCGACCGCGGCGAGGATGCTACCACGCCCGCACGCGCGTGCCAAGGCTTGCGGGAGGCGCGGGCGGGGCCGCAGGGCGCAGGTTGGTGGCCAGGCGCCCGGAGAGCGGCCGGCCACCGTGGTAGCCTTCTCACGTGAGCGTCGCCGTCCTAGCTTGGCTCCGAACCGCCCCCGCACTGCGTTGGGGCCTCATCGCGCTGCTCCTGTTCGGCGGCGCGCTGGGCGCGTGGCAGCCCCGCGCCGCCGCGCAACCCAACGACGCCGTGTGGCTGGTGCCCATCGACACCGAGATCACCGCCGCCACCGCCCAGTTCGTCCGCGCACGCGTCGACCGCGCGAACCGCGAGCAGCCGCTGGCGCTGCTCTTCTACATCGACACGCCGGGCGGCTCGGTGACGGCCATGCAGCGCATCGTCGAGGACGTCCTCAACCGCGCCCAGGTACCGACGATGGCGGTCGTGCGCAACGCGTTCTCCGCGGGCGCCCTCATCGCGATGGCGGCGGAGCAGGTCGCCATGCTGCCGGGCTCGTCCATCGGGGCCGCGACGCCGATCGTCGCGACGCCCGTGGGGATCGCTCCGGTCGAGGAGAAGTTCAGCTCCGCCATCCGCGGCGAGTTCCGCGCCGTCGCCGAGGCCCGCGGTCGCGACCCGCGCATCGCGGAGGGCATGGTCGACGCCCGCATCGAGGTCCCCGGCATCGCGAGCAGCGAGGAGCTGGTGACCCTCACCGCGGGTCAGGCCGTCGAGTACGGCATCGCCGACCTCGAGGCGCGCACGGTGCAGGAGGCGCTGGAACGCTTCGGGTACGCCGGCGCCCGCCTCGAGCGGCTCGAGCCCAACATCACCGAGCGCGTGGGCACCTGGCTGGCCAACCCCATCATCGTCGCCGTCCTGCTGGTGCTCGGCATCGGCGGCCTGCTGCTCGAGTTCTTCAGCCCCGGCTTCGGCATCCCCGGTGGCATCGGCCTCCTGGCCCTCGCCCTCCTCGCGCTCACGGCCGTGGTCGCGACGCCGGCGGGCGCCTTCGACCTGGCCCTGATCCTCGTGGGGGTGGTGCTGCTGGCGGTCGAGGCGCTGGTCATACCAGGCTTCGGGGTCGCGGGCGTGCTGGGCATCGGCGTGCTGGCGTACGCCATCTTCCGCGTCTTCCAGGAGAGCTGGCTGACCGTGCTCGGCACGAGCACCGTCTTGGCCGGCCTCATGCTCGCCGGCCTGCTGTGGTTCTTGCCGTACTCGCGCATCGCGGGGCGCCTGCGGCTCGCCGCGCGCATCGGCCGCTCGCCCGACGAAGCCACCGTGACCCCCGGTCGCGCCGGAGAGCGCGCCGATCTCGAGGGCGCCGTCGGCAAGGCGCTCACCGACCTCCGCCCGTCCGGGCTGGCGCGCTTCGGCGACGAACGCGTCGACGTCGTGACGCTGGGCGACTTCATCGTTGCCGGGAGCCCGATCCGCGTCGTGCGGGTCGAGGGCAACCGCGTGACCGTCCGCAGCCATTCCCCATCGACCCAGGCGTCCGCCGACGCGGCCGCCAGCGCGAACTGAAGGAGTTCACCCATGGACATCGGAATCCTCGTCCTTGCCGGCGCCATCATCCTCTTCTTCCTCATCCTGTTCACCGTCATCCCCGTCGGCCTGTGGGTCTCCGCGGTCGCGGCCGGCGTCAAGGTCAGCCTCCTGAGCCTCGTCGCCATGCGGCTCAGGCGCGTGCCGCCGCACCGGATCATCCTGCCGCTCATCAAGGCCGACAAGGCCGGCATCGACGTCAGCCAGGACCAGCTCGAGGCGCACTTCCTGGCGGGCGGCAACGTCGACCGCGTCGTCGACGCGCTCATCGCCGCCGACAAGGCGCGCATCGCCCTCCCCTTCGACCGCGCCGCGGCGATCGACCTCGCGGGACGCGACGTGCTCGACGCGGTGAAGGTGTCGGTCAACCCGCGGGTCATCCAGACGCCGAACGTCTCCGCGGTCGCCAAGGACGGCATCGAGCTCATCAGCACCGCGCGGGTCACGGTGCGCGCGAACCTCGAGCGGCTCGTCGGCGGCGCCGGCGAGGAGACGATCATCGCGCGCGTCGGCGAGGGCATCGTGTCCTCGATCGGCTCGACCGACACGCACAAGAAGGTGCTCGAGAACCCCGACGTCATCTCGAAGACGGTGCTCTCGAAGGGCCTCGACGCCGGCACGGCGTTCGAGATCCTGTCGATCGACATCGCCGACGTCAACGTCGGGCGCAACATCGGCGCCGAACTGCAGACCGACCAGGCCGAGGCCGACAAGCGCGTGGCGCAGGCGAAGGCCGAGGAGCGGCGGGCGATGGCCGTCGCGGCCGAGCAGGAGAACCGGGCCCACGTCGAGGCGATGCGCGCCAAGGTCGTGGAGGCGGAAGCCCAAGTGCCGCTGGCGATCGCCGAGGCGTTCAAGGCCGGCAACCTCGGCGTGATGGACTACTACAACCTGCGGAACATCGAGTCCGACACCGACATGCGCACCAACATCGCCCGCTCGACCGAGGGCGACGAGCGGAAGAAGTGAGGGAAGCTTGAGCTTCGGCGACCTGCTGGTCCTGGTGCTGTTCGTCGTCTTCGTCATCCTCCCGTCGATCACGAAGTCGCAGCAGCGGCGAGGCGGCGCGCCTGGGACACCCGGGAGGCAGCCGGCGCGTCCCCGCCCGGGCACGCCCGTGGGTCGCCCCACGGGGGCGCCGTCGGCGGGTGGCGTTCCGCCTGCGTCCCGGGGGCCGGCCGAGCCGACCGCGGTCGGGCGCGAAACGTCGGCCTTCCCGCCCATCGACGACGACGACCTCGCACGGCGCCTCGCGGACGCCCGCGCGCGCGTCCAGAGCGCGATGCAGCAGCGTGGCGCGCCGGCCGTGCCCGTCGCCCCGCCGGACGACCCGCGGGCGCGCGCCGGCGCGCCGCTCGTCAGCGGTGCGCCGCAGTCGATCGGCGGCACGGCGG
>JAHYJQ010000337.1 GCA_019429025.1 Trueperaceae bacterium
GCGGTAGCGGCGCGCCACCCGCCACCGGCGGGCGAGGCGGGGCTCGAGGCCGGCGGGCGGCGCGTCGAGGTCGGCGACGCGCAGCAGCTCGCGCACCGCGGGGCCGGCGACGCCGGCGTGTCCGGCGGCGTCCTCCGCGGCGCGCACGGGATCGGCCGCCGCGGGGCCGCGCGGGGCCTCCGCGACGATCGCCGCCACCAGCGCGCGCCGCCGCGTGAGCGGATCGGCCACGACGACCGGCGGCGTGCGCGCCCAGCGCTCGAGGGTGGTGCTCGGCCCGCGCCAACCGAACGCGTCCGCGCCGCGGTCCGAGGAGACGAACACGCGCGCCCCGGCCGCTACCGCCCGCCACGCGGGCGAGGCCGCGTGGTCGCGCCAGGCGGCCACCGGATCGCGCGCGAGGAGCAGGCGTCGGGGCGCATCCACGATGGCGCGAGCGTACCGCGGGGGCCGGGCGCGACCCGGCCGGCGCCTCCACCGCGCTCCGAAGCGGCCGCCGACCCGGTACGCTCGCCCGGTGACCCCGCCGAGCGTCGCCCGCCTCTTCCCCGGACTGCTGCTGGTGGCCGCCCTCGCGGCGGCCGCCTTCGCGTTGGCCCGACTGCCCGGCGCCCAGCTGCTGGGCCCGTTGGTGCTGGCGCTGCTGCTGGGGGTGGCCCTGCGCGCCGCGCTGCGGCGCCCGCTTCCGGCAAGCGTCCCTGGCATCGCCTTCTCCGCCCGCACGCTGCTGCGGCTGGGCATCGTGCTGCTGGGTGTGCGGCTCGACGCCCGGGCGCTGGTCGAGCTCGGACCGTGGGTCCTGGTGGGTAGCGCGGTCGGGGCCGTGGTGGCGTTCGGGGCGATCGAGCTGGCGGGCCGCGCGTGGCGCGTGCCGACCGATCTGCGTCGGCTCGTGGGCGTCGGGACCGCCATCTGCGGCGCGTCGGCCATCGCGGCGGCGCTGCCGCTGGTGCGGCGCGCGCCCGGCGAGCCGGCCACGCCCGGCGGCCCGGCGCCGGTGGCGATCGCGGCGATCAGCCTGCTCGGCACCGTCGGCGTGCTCGGCTTCGTGGTCGTGGACGCCGTCGCCGCCTGGCCGGCGGCCCTGCTGGCCGCGCTGGCGGGCGCGACCCTGCAGGAGGTGGGTCAGGCGGTGGCGGCCGGCGCCACGGTCGGCGGCGAGCACGCGCAGCTCGCGCTCTTGGTCAAGCTCTCGCGGGTGGTGTGGCTGGCGCCGGCACTGCTCGCGTTGGGGTGGTGGGCGCGCCGGACGGCGTCGGCCGACGGCTCGCCGTCGGGCGACGACACGGCCTCGCTCCGCCCGCGGGCACGACCGCCGCTCGTGCCCGGCTTCGTGCTCGGCTTCCTCGCCCTCGGCCTGGCGACCAGCCTCGGGGTGGTGCCGCCGGCGTGGGTGGCCGGCATCGCCCTCGCGGGGACGGCCCTCACCGCCGCGGCGATGGCCGCCATCGGGCTGGGCGTCGACGCCTCGGCGATCGGTCGCTCGGGTCGCCAGGCGCTGGGCCTGGGCGCCGTCGGCTTCGCGGCGCTCACGCTCGCCATGGTCGGTTGGTACGCGGTCCTGCTGGGCTGATTCGGCCCGGCACGGGACCGGCCACGCCGCCTGGCGGTCGGCCGGCGGCAGTCACTCAGTCTCGCGCGCCGGCGCCTCCACTGCGGCGGCCCCGGCGACGGCGGCGCGAGCGGTCGCCCGCCCCCGCCTCGCCGGCGCCGCCGCCGGCGTGCTGCGGCGTGGGCGCGACGACCTGCGGCCTGGGATGGGACGCGCCGCCGGACGGGCGAGAACCGCCGCTCGGGCGCCCCCCGCCGGGACCGGCCGGGCGGGCGTCGCCGGCCGAGGCCCGCGCGGGCGCCCGACCGCCGCCGACCGGCGGCCGCGGCTGGCCACCGCGGGCGCCACCCCGCTGCCCGCCGCCGGCGATGCCGCCGCGCTGGAAGCGGCGCTCGTCCGCGTCGAGCCGCGCGGGGAGCGGGACGTCGTAGTCGAACCCCTCGAGGCGCTCGCGCGCGATGCGCTCGCCGAGCACCTTCTCGATGCGGCGCACCATGTCGGCGTCGTCGCGGGTGACGAAGGTGACGGCGTCGCCCTCGTGCCGCGCCCGGCCGGTGCGGCCGATGCGGTGGGTGTACCCCTCCTCGGTGTCGGGCACGTCGTAGTTGACGACGTGGCTGACCTCGGCGACGTCGATGCCGCGCGCGGCGATGTCGGTGGCGACCAGCACGTGCACGTCGCCGCGACGGAAGCCGTCGAGCGCCTCCTGGCGGCGGCGCTGCGACAGGTTGCCCTGGATCGAGCTGACGAACAGGCCGCCGCCGTCGAGCTTCTCGGCCAGGCGCTTGGCGCGGTGCTTCGTGCGGGTGAACACCAGCACGCGCCGGGCGTCCCAGCGCCGCAGCAGCTCGCGCAGCAGATCGGTCTTCAGGTGCGCCTCCACCGGGTAGAGGGCATGCGCGACCGTCTCGGCGGGCGCGCCGCGGTCCACCGCCACCGTGACGGGGTCGGTCAGCGTCTCGTCGACGAGGTGGCGGATCGCTTCGGGCATGGTGGCCGAGAAGAGCAGCGACTGGCGCCCGCGCGGCAGCTGACGCAGGATGCGCCGCACGTCCGGCAGGAAGCCCATGTCGAACATGTGGTCGGCCTCGTCGAGCACCAACACCTCGACGCGTGACAGGTCGCCGTGGCCCTGGCTCAGCAGGTCGAGCAGGCGACCGGGGCAGGCGACGACGACGTCGACGCCGCGGTTGAGCGCCTGGATCTGCGGATTCATGCCGACGCCGCCATAGACGGTGGCGCTCTTGATGCCGGTCGCCTGGCCCAACTCGCCGAAGGCCTGATGGATCTGCTCGGCGAGCTCGCGCGTGGGGGCGACGACGAGCGCGCGGGTGACGCCGCGCTTGGGATCGCGCACGAGGCGGTCGAGGATCGGCAGCGCGAACGCCGCGGTCTTCCCGGTGCCGGTCTGCGCCAGGCCCAGGACGTCGCGGCCCGCCATCACGTGCGGGATGGCCTGCGTCTGGATGGGGGTGGGGTCGGTGTAGCCGATGGCGCGCACGCCACTCAGGACTCGCGCATGCAGCGCGAAGGGTTCGAAACTCATCTTGTAGACACCTCTCGGCGGATCGCCGGCCGAGGAGCGTCCTCGTACCCGTCCGCAGGGTGGCGGCCTTGGCCGCGGCACCCGCGCCCGTGGGCGCAACGAACCCGCCCAGGACGCATCCCGCGTCCTTCGACGCGGCCCGCGTCGCTCGACGCGGCCCGCCTCGCGGCGGGGACGCTCGGAACCCC
>JAHYJQ010000338.1 GCA_019429025.1 Trueperaceae bacterium
AGTGGAGGACGGCAACACCAGCGACGCCCGCACGCACATCGCGACGTGGCGCACCCTCCAGCAGGTCACTGGCGAAACCGAGTTCTTGTATTAGGCCCAGCGCCCGGTTATGTGCAGTCGGGTCGGGGGTTCGCGTGTGGCACGGTCTTTGCGCATCGCTTGGGTGCGCATAGTCAGAGGGTGTCGAGGAAGGCGAGGAGCTTGTCGCTGGGTCGATATCGTGTGGGTGTTGGGCTGGGGTCGGTGAGCCGTCGCAAGACGGTCTCTTTGGCCGCGAGGTCCGCTTCGAGGTACCCGTGCGTGACGGCCGGGCTGGAGTGCCCGAGCCACAAGGCGATCACCGCCAGGTCGGTCCCTGATTGCAGCAGGTGCATGGCCGTCGAGTGCCTGATCGTGTGTGGCGTGACGTGCTGGCCGCGCAGTGATGGGCAGGAGGGTTCGGCGGCGGCTACGGCACGGTTGAGCCGGTCGCGTACCCCGGAGCGAGTCATTGGCGCGCCGGTCCGGTTGGGAAAGACTGGCGCGTCGGGCGTGGAGTTGATCTGCTTGAGCCAAGCGCGCAGCTCGTTGGCGGTGTTCTTCCATAGCGGGATGACGCGTTGCTTGCGGCCTTTGCCGTGCAGGTGCACGGCGCTCTGGCGCTCCAGCAGGACGTCGCGCACCCGCAGGCTGGTGATCTCCGAGACGCGCGCGCCGGTGTTGTACATAGTGGCCAGCAGGACCGCGTCCCGCCGTCCGCTCCAGGTGCCGCGGTCGGGTGCGGCCAGGATCGCGGCGACCTGCTCGCGCGTCAGGTAGCCGAGGATCGGCCGGTCGAAGCGTTTGGCCGGGATCGCGAGTACTTGGTGGATGATCGGGAGCGAGGCCGGGTCGCGGACTGCGGCGTAGCGCATGAACGAGTGGATCGCGGCGAGTCGGGCGTTGCGGGTGCGGACGCTGTTGCCGCGCTCGGTTTCGAGGTGGTCGAGGAAGTCCAGAACGAGCGGGGCATGGAGGTCGGCGAGTTCGATTGTCGATGGCGGCTTGCCGAGGCGCTGCTCGATGAAGCTGAAGAGCAGCTCGAACGCGTCGCGGTAGCTTTCGACGGTGCGGGTGCTGCAGCCGCGCTGTTGGATCAGGCGCCGCAGGAAGTAGTCCTGCACCAGCTGCGCAAAGCCGATCTGCGGGGTTCTCATGGCGCACCTGCTGAGGGCGGGCTGGCGGCGAACGTTTCGAAGCGGTCGGCAACGATGCTCATCAACTCGGGCACCGCCGACAGGTACCAGTACACGTCATTGACCAGCACGTGGCCGAGGTAGGTCGCGAGCACGGCGATCTTGCCGTCGACGTCGACGTCCTGGGCGTGCCATGCCAGGATGCGGCGTACCGCCATCCGGTGTCTCAGGTCGTGGATGCGCGGTGCCCTGGTGCGGCCCTGGGCGGTCCAGCCGAGTTGGTGGCGCAGCCGCCTGAACGTCTGGCCGACCGTGTGGTAGCTGAGTCGTTCGCTGCGTTCAGTGCGGAAGAACGCGTCGCCGGCGGAGCGGCTGCCGTAGGCGTCTCGTCGGGCGGCGTAGTCGCGCAGCGGCGCCAGCGCGCTGGAATGCAGCGGCACCAGCCGTGTCCTGCCGTACTTTCCGGCTCGCACCGTGAGCACCCCGTTCGCGAGGTCGACATCCTCGCGCGACAGCGCCAGGGCCTCGGAGATCCGCAGCCCGGTGCATGCCAAGAGCGAGAAGAGCGTGACGTAGCAGTGCGGCCGCAGGCCCCCGGGTGGAGCCAATCCCGCCGCAGCCTGCAGCAGCACGGTGATCTCATCGTCGGAATAGACATGCGGCGGGGTGCGGTGATGGGTGGGCCCGAGCAGTCCCGACGGTGGGACTTCGGTGGCGCCGTCTTGCGCGGACAGGTGGCGCAGGAAGCCTCGCACGATACCCAGTCGCCGGGCGTGGTTGCGCGGGTCGGGCATGGACGTGGACGTCGCCCAGTCTACGCTCGCCGTCAACGGGATCGGACCCTGATGCCCCGCCGCGTCCAAGTGTCGGGCGAAGGTACGGAGGTAGGTGGCCTGATCGTCCAGTCGGTAGCCCAGGCTGCGGCGCATCGCGATGTAGTCCTCGACCCGCACCGTGAGGCTGCTGCCCGTCATGGCGTCACCTGCGGCCAGGGCAGTGCCACCTCACGCAACGCCGCGACGTCGACCGACGCGTAGATGGACGTGGTGCCCAGCGAGCGGTGCCCGAGCACGTCGGCGATCTCCTTCATGCTCGCCCCGTGCCCAAGCAGAAGGGTGGCCAGCGAGTGGCGCAGCAGGTTCGCCCCGCGCATCGGCGCATCGATTCCGGCATGCCGCAGCGCCCTGTCCACGGCGTCACCGACGATCTGCCGGTTGATCGGCGCGCCAACGTGCCGTCGATGCACGACGAAGACCTGCCGGGTCGGCGTCGCCGGGCGCCCGTGCCGCAAGTAGCCAGCCACCGCGCGCCCCAGGTCGGCCGGCAGCGGCAGCAGCGCCCCGCGGCCGGTCTTGCGGGTGGTCACGTGCACGGTGGCGTTGCGCCAGTCGATGTCCTCCAGACGAAGCCGCGCGACTTCACTCGCCCGCAACCCCAGCCGCGCCACACACAAGATGATCGCCCGGTCACGCAAACCCCGCGGGCAGGAGGCATCCAGCGAGGCGAGCAGAGCCGCGAACTGCGTCGCGTCCAGGTGCCGAGGCAGGTTCCCACGCCGGTGCGGCACCGTCGGAACCGCGTCCTCCAGCCGGTCCGCGCGCAAGCCCGACGCGCGCGCGAACCGGAAGAACGAGCGCAGCGACGTCGCCACCAGTTGCACCGTCGCAGGACGATACCGGCGCGTCGACGCGACGACGAAGTCCACAACATCGCGCGTGCCGACACCTCCGAGATCCACCTCGCCGTCGCCGAACAGCGGCTCCATGAAGGCGCGCACGAACCTCGCATAGTTGCGCCGCACCTCAGGACAGAGACCCCGGGTACGGTCCAGGTACTCATCGAAGGCCGCGAGTACGGCCTCGACCGTCGATCGATCACGAATCGTCATCAGCTGCTCCTTGTCATCCGAACCGATCGGATACAAGAAGCCTCACGATTATGTGCAGCTACCGCTACCCCCAACCAGCGTCAAGTCGAGCCCGCACAGAACATCCAGACCCTCATGCCAACGAGCTGCACATAATCGGGCGCTGGGCCTAATACAAGAACTCGGTTTCGCCAGTGACCTGCTGGAGGGTGCGCCACGTCGCGATGTGCGTGCGGGCGTCGCTGGTGTTGCCGTCCTCCACC
>JAHYJQ010000339.1 GCA_019429025.1 Trueperaceae bacterium
ACGGCATCGTCGAGGGCCCCTTCGTCGCCGCCGTTGTCGATGACGAAGGACGCCCGCGCCGCCTTCTCGGCGGGGCCGAGTTGGGCGGCATCGCGCGCGCGGACCGCCGCCTCGTCCATCCCGGAGCGGACGGCCAGCCGCGCCGCGCGCACCGCGAAGGGCGCGTCGACGACGACGGTGGCGTCCATGCCGGCGTCGAGGCCGGTCTCGAACAGCAGCGGGACGTCGTGCACGATCAGGGGTGGCGGCGTCGCCGCCGCCATGGCGGCGGCCTCGGCCGCGGCGGCGGCGCGGCGCACCCAGGGGTGCACGATGGCCTCGAGGCGCCGCCGCGCGTCGGGGTCGCCGAAGACCCGTCGGGCGGTGGCCGCGCGGTCCAGGCGCCCGTCCACCACCAGGCCGGGAGCGACCTCCGCCGCGATGCGGGCGAGCACCCCGGGGTCCTCGGTGGCGCGGCGCGCCAGCGCGTCCGCGTCGATGACCAGCGCGCCGCGCTCGGCCAGCCGCCGCGCGACGCTCGACTTGCCCGCGCCGACGCTGCCGGTGAGGCCGATCCTGGGCGGGTAGCCTGGGGCCGTGGACCGCCGCGCCCGCCCCTCGCCATCGGCCGTGCTCGCGCTCATGCGGCAGTGTACGGCGCCCCCGCCCGGCCTCGCCGGCCGCGACCCGCTCGCCGGCGCGGTGGTGGTGGGCGGCGCGGTGCGCGACGCGCACCTGGGCGTGCCGGCGCGCGACGTGGACTGGCTGGTGCGCGACCCGGCGGCGGCCGCGCGCGCGCTGGCCGACGCCACGGGCGGCGCGCTGGTGGCGCTCGACCCCGAGCGCGGGCACTGGCGGGTGGTGTGGTTTGCCGGCGACGGCGAGCCCAGCGCCGGGGACGACGAACGGGCCGCCCACGCCGCGCATCCCGACGCGCCGGGCGATCGCGCCCCCGTCACCTGGGACCTCGCCGCCCCGGACCCGCCCGGCGACCCCCGCGACCCCGCGGTGGTCGCCACCGACCTGCGGCGGCGCGACCTCACGATCAACGCGCTGGCGTTCCGGCCCGAGAGCGGCGAGGTCGTCGACCCGACGGGCGGCCTCGCCGACCTGCGCCGCGGGCTGGTGCGCACCGTCGCGCGCGAGAACCTGTGGGCCGACCCGCTGCGGGCGTGGCGCGTCGTGCGCTTCGCGGCGCAGCTCGGCTTCCGCGTCGAGCGACGCACGCGCGGCTGGGTGCAGGAGCTCGCGCGCGCGCTCGACGCGACCCGCTCCCGCGACGCGGATGCCGTCGGCGGCGTCGCCCTCCCCGCGCCGGAGCGCCTCGGCGCCGAGCTCGACGACACGCTCGCCACCCCGGTCGCCGGCCGCGCCTTCGCGGCGCTCGACGACCTCGGCCTGCTGGCGCCCGTCCTGCCCGAGCTGACGGCCGGCCGCGGCGTCATCCAGGGGGGCCTCCACCACCTCGACGTGCTGCGGCACCAGCTCGAGGCCCTGCAGCGGCTGGCCGACGCCTTCCCCGACGCCGACCTCGCCCTGCGCTGGGCGACGCTGCTGCACGACGTCGGCAAGCCGCCCACCCGCACGCCGGGGGGCGTGACCGAGGACGGCCTGGTGCTGCGCGACCGCTTCCACGGGCACGACGCGGTCGGCGCCGAGCTGGCCGTGGCGGCGCTGCGCCGGCTGAGGCGCCCGCGCGCCACCGCCGCCCGCGTCCACGACCTGGTCGCCGCCCACATGCGACCCCTGCCCGACGACGAGCGGGGCGCCCGGCGCTTCGCGCACCGGCTGCGGCCGCTGCTCCCCGATCTGCTGCGCCTGATGCTCGCCGACCGCGAGGCCGCCCGCGGTCGCGGCGCGTCGGCGGCCGCCCGCCGGCGCTACCGCGAGCGCGTCGGCCTGGTGCTGGCCGCCCTGGAGGAGCCGGCGCCGCCGGCGCCACTGGTCGACGGGCGCGCGCTGATGGCGGCGCTGGGCATCGAGCCGGGCCCGCGCGTCGGGGAGTTGCTGGCGGCGATCGCCGAGGCGCGCGCGCTCGGCGACGTGGGCACGCGCGAGGAGGCGCTGGCGTACGCGCGGCGCCTGCAGGCCGCGCACTGACCCGCGCCGCCGAGGTCGAGCGGGCTCGGCCGCGCCGTCGGTATGGCTGAGCCGGTCGGCTCAGCCAAGCTGGACGAGGAACGCGCCGATACGCCGCGCCGCCTCGCGCAGCGCGTCGGCGTCGCGCACCAGCGCGAAGCGGACGTGGGCCTCGCCGTTGGGTCCGAAGCCGCGACCGGGCGCGAGGGCGACGCCGGTGTCGCGCACCAGCGCGTCGCAGAAGGCGAGCGAGTCGGCGGCGAGGGCGCCCGCCACGTCCGGGACGCGCGCCCACAGGTACATGCCCGCGGGCGGCGCATGCAGCGTCCAGCCGACCTCGGCGAGGGCGGCCACGAGCGCGGCGCGGCGGGCGGCGAACACCAGGGCGTCGCGCCGGGCCGCGCTGCGGGGCCGCGCGAGGGCCGCCGCGGCGGCGCGCTGGATGCCCAGGTAGGCGTTGAAGTCGACGGCGCTCTTGACCCGCGCCAACGCGGCGATCGCCCCCGGGTGCCCGAGCGCCCAGCCGATGCGGAAGCCGCCCATGTGGAAGCTCTTGCTCGCCGAGTAGAGCTCGACGGCGACCTCGAGCGCGCCCGGCCGCGCCAGCACCGACGGGGCGCAGGCCTCGCCGTCGACCGTGTCGACGTAGGGGAAGTCGTGGATCAGGAGCAGGCGGTGGCGGTGGCAGAAGGCGACGGCGCGGTCGAAGAAGGCCTCGTCGGCGACGCCGGCCGTGGGGTTGTTGGGGTAGTTGAGCACCAGCGCGCGGGCCCGGTCGGCGTCGCCGGGATCGACGGCGTCGAGGTCGGGCAGGAAGCCGTTCTCCTCGCGCAGCGGTAGCGCGACCCGATCGAGCCCGGCGACCGCGACCGCCCCGAAGTAGGAGGGGTAGGCGGGGTCGGGCAGCAGGACGGCGTCGCCGGGATCGGCGACCGCCCACAGCAGGTGCGCGAGCCCCTCCTGCGAGCCGATGAGCTGCAGGGCGTGCGCGTCGGGGTCGAGCGCGCCGCCCGGCGGGTCGCCGAAGCGCTCGCGGTGCCAGCGCACGGCGGCCTCCCGCAGCGGCCGCGACCCGCTGGCGAGGCAGTAGCCGTAGGTGGCGGGATCGGCGGTCGCGTCCCGCAGCGCGGCGAGCGCCTCGGGCGGCGGCGGCAGGTCGGAGGAGCCGATCGACAGGTCGATGACGTCGCGCCCGTCCGCCCGCGCGGCGGCCTTG
>JAHYJQ010000015.1 GCA_019429025.1 Trueperaceae bacterium
CCGGCTGCCGCGAGCTCCTCACCGAGGACCTCGCGGACGGACAGGCGTTCGGCGCGGTGACCGTGCGCGACCCGTTCGCCTGAGCCCTACGCTCGGGGCCCGGCGCGGTGACCGTGCGCGACCCGTTCGCCTGAGCCCTACGGTCGGGGCCCGGCGCGATCCGCCCCGGCCCTCCCGCGGCCGGCAGGTATCCTGCCGCATGACCCCGCTCACCTGGGAAGCATTGGAGCCGCGCCTGACGGCGCTCGTCGACCGCCCCCTCGACGCCGACGGCGTGCCGCAGTTCCTGTTCGACGTCGACGCGATCGAGCGCGAGGTGTGGGAAGCCTACGCGGGCCTGAGCCGCGCCAAGGACGAGGACACCGCGGACGAGGCGGCCAAGGCCGCCTACCTTGCCTTCGTCGGCGAGGTCCTGCCGCGCATCGAGCCGCTGAGCGACGCCCTCAACCGCAAGCTGCTGGCGGTGGGCGACTACACGCCGCCCGCGGCCCTCGCCCCCGCCTGGGCCGCCATGCGCGACGCCGTCTCCCTCTACCGCGACGCCAACGTGCCGCTGCAGGCCGAGGAGGCCGCGCTGCGGCAGCGCTACGGCGAGATCGCCGGCCGCACGCGCGTCGTGCTCGACGGCCAGGAGCTCACCATCGCGGCGGCCCACGCCAAGCTCGAGGAGCCCGACCGCGAGCTCCGAGAGCGCGCCTGGCGGGCGATCGAGGCCGGCAAGGAGGCACAGCGCGCCGACCTCGACGCGCTCTTCTTGGAGTTCGCGCGGCTGCGCCAGACGGTCGCCCGCAACGCGGACCTCCCCGACTACCGCGCGTACCAGTGGCGCGCCATGCACCGGCGCGAGTACACGCCCGAGGACGCCCAGGCGCTGCACGAGGCGGTCGCGCAAGAGGTGGTGCCGCGCCTGCGCGAGCGGCGCGAGGCGCGCCGGCGGCGGATGGGCGTCGAGACGCTCCGCCCCTGGGACCTGCTGGCCGACCCGGAGGGCCGGCCGCCCCTGAAGCCCTTCGCGGACGTCGGCGGGTTGGAGCGGGGCCTCGCCCGCATGTTCGCCGCGCTCGACCCGGAGTTGGGCGCCGACTTCGAGACGCTCCTGGACGGCTGGATGGACCTCGAACCGCGCGCCAACAAGGTCCCCGGCCTCGGCTACCAGAGCTACTTCCCCGTCTCCAGGCGCCCCTACATCTACTGGAGCGCCGTCGGCACCGACGGCGACCTCCTGACGATGCGCCACGAGGCCGGCCACGCCTTCCACTCGATCGCCACCGAACGCGCCTGGCCGCTCCTCAAGCACGGCGTCGACCGGATGGAGGTCGCCGAACTCGCCTCCTTCGGCATGGAGCTGCTCACGCTGCCCGTGCTCCCGCGCGACCGGGGCGGCTTCTACGACGAGGCGGACGCCAAGCGGTCCGAGGCGATGCTGCTCGACCGGGTGTTCGGCCTGCTGGTGTCGATCTGCCAGATCGACGCCATCCAGCACTGGATCTACCAGCAGCCGGCCGAGTCGCTGACGATCGAGGGCATCGACGCCGCCTGGAACGAGCTACAGGACCGTTTCGACACGGGGGTCGACTGGAGCGGCCTGGGGCGCGCGCGCACCAAGGGGTGGCACGTCATCCACCTCTTCCAGTTCCCCTTCTACTACCTCGAGTACGGCCTGGCGTACCTCGGCGCGCTGCAGCTCTACGAGCGCGCGCTGCGCGATCCGGCCGAGGCGCTCGCCGGCTACAAGCGCATGCTGGCGCTCGGCGGCACCCGGCCGATCGACGAGACGTTCGCGGCCGCGGGGATCGAGTTCGGCTTCGGCCGCCCGCTCGTGGCGCGCCTCGCCGAGCTCGTGAGCGCCAGGATGGCGGAGGAGGAGGGCTGAGGCCGGGTTCCGGGCGCGGGGGAGCGACGGCGGCGGCGCGCCTCGTCGCCCGCGCGCCGGCTCGAGCCCGTCACCGCGCTCGCGCGCCGCGTCACCCCTCGCGCGCGTGCTGTCGCAGCAGCAACCCGAGCAGCACGATCGCCGCGATCATCATGGCGCCGGTGCCCAGGTAGCGGCTGAACTCCGTGTCGCGCACCCACACCAGGAACCAGGCGGCCGCCGCCACGCCGATGGTCGCGGCCACGGCGGGGACGCGGCCGAGCGGCCGCCCAGGTGCCGGGAACAGGCGCTCGCCCCGCCACGTGGCCGCCGCGGCGAGCGCGTAGCCGGCCACCGCGAGCTGCACCAGCGCGAAGGCGAACCAGGCCCAGCCGGAGGCGCTCATCGCTCGTCCCCAAGCGCGCCCCCGAGGCGCCGCCGCGTCGCCCGAAGACGGCGCATGCGCGCACGGAGCGCGCGTTCCCGGTCGGCGCCGGCCGCCTCGACGGAGGCGTAGCGGTAGACGCCGGCTGCGAACAGTGGTGGAAGTCCTACGGTCATCGCCTCGATGTGATCGAGCGCCAAGCCTCCGGTGGCCGGGTCGCGGACGTCGCGTGCGGCCGCGGGCGGGACGTCGTCGATCGCGCGGAAGCGGTGGACGGGCATCAGGGCTCCTCCCCCAGGCCGAAGGCCGCCTGCAAGCGCGCCGCGTCCTCGGCGTCGACCGCGCGCACGGTATCGCGCTTCATGCGCCACAGGGTCGCCGGTCACGCGGTGCAGCGCGCGCCGCAGGCGCGCGACGTTCTCCTCGTCCGGGCGCACGAAGAGGTCGGCGTCCTCGGTCGCCCGCACGATGCCGTGCAGGTTGACGGCCATGCCGCCGACGAGGACGTAGTCCACCCCTTCGGCCGCCAGCGCCGCGAAGAGCTCCACGAGCGTCGAACGCTCCACGCTCACCCCTGCGGCCGCAGCAGCGGGAAGAGGATGACGTCGCGGATCGAGGGCACGTCCGCGAGCAGCATCGCCAGCCGGTCGATGCCGAGGCCGAGGCCGCCGGTGGGCGGCATGCCGTACTCCAGCGCCTCCAGGAACTCCTCGTCGATCGGCTGCGCCTCCTCGTCGCCGGCCGCGCGGCGCGACATCTGCTCCTCGAAGCGCCGTCGCTGATCGACCGGGTCGTTGAGCTCGCTGAAGGCGTTGCCGAGCTCCATCCCGACGGCCACCGGCTCGAAGCGCTCCACCAGGCCGGGGCGCGAACGGTGCCGCTTCGCCAGGGGGCTGATCGCCAGCGGGTGGTCCATGACGAAGGTGGGCTGTTCCAGGTGCGGCTCCACGTGGATGTCGTAGAGCTTGGCGAGCAGCTGGTGGAAGGGCTGCTCGGCCAGCGGCGGGGTGGCGCCCGCGCCAGCCCCCGGGTAGCGCTCGGCGGCCCACGCCCGCAGCCGCGGCTCGTCGAGCACGTCGAAGTCGATGCCGGCGCGCCCCGCGAGCTCGCCGGTGTAGTCGACCCGCGGCCAGGGCGGCGTGAAGTCGAGGATCTTGCCCTGGTACGGGATCGTCAGCGAGCCGGTGAGCTCGAGCACCAGGCGGCTGTAGAGGTCCTCGACCAAGGACAGGATGTCGAGGTAGTCCTTGCCGACCCAGTAGAGCTCGAGCATCGTGTACTCGGGGTTGTGCTTGTAGCTGATGCCCTCGTTGCGGAAGTTGCGGCCGATCTCGTAGACGGCGTCGAAGCCGCCGACGATGAGGCGCTTGAGGTAGAGCTCGAGGCTGATGCGCAGGTGGAAGTCGTGGTCCAGCGCGTTGTGGTGGGTGACGAAGGGGCGCGCCTCGGCGCCGCCGGGCACCGCCTGCAGCACGGGCGTCTCGACCTCGAGGAAGCCGAGGCCATCGAGGTAGCGACGGATGAAGGCGATCGCCCGCGACCGCAGCTCGAAGGCGCGGCGCACGCCGGGGTCGACCATGAGATCGAGGTGGCGCTGCCGGTAGCGCGCCTCCTTGTCGGCGAGGCCGTGGAACTTGTCGGGCAGCGGCCGCAGCGATTTCACCAGCGGCCGCCAAGCGACGGCGTCGACGGTGAGCTCGCCGGTCTTGGTGACGAAGGGGTGGCCGCGGACCTCGAGCCAGTCGCCGATGTCGACCTTCTTGACGGCGCCGTAGGCGTCGCCGAGGCGGTCGCGCTGGAGGTAGACCTGCAGGTCGCCGCTGGCGTCGCGCAGGGTGGCGAAGGTCACCTTGCCCATGTTGCGTACCGTCATGGCGCGGCCGGCCACCGTCACGTCCTCGTCGGGCCAGGCGTCGCCGGGCTGGCCGCCCGCGTGCGCGGCGCGCATCGCGGCGGCCGTCGTCGTGGGCGCGAATGCGTAGGGATACGCCTCGAAACCGCGCTCCTCGAGGCTCGCGAGGTTGCGCAGGCGCTGCTCGCGCTGCTCTTGGAGGCTCTTCTCCGCCATGCCGCCGATTGTACGCGCGGGCGCGCACGCGCCGTGCCGCGCGCACGCGCCCGCCGCCCACGGCGACCGCAAGCGAAGCCACCGTGGGACCTCCACGTTTGATGTATCCTCGAAACGTTCGAACCGGCCACCGCGGCCCCCGACGCCGCAGCCCACACCGATCCGCGCCCCGAGCCTCGAGGCTCGCGCGCGCGGGCATCCGTAAGGGGAAGCCCCATGACCACGCACCGACCCCTGCGCCGCACGATCGCCGCGGCGCTCACGCTCGCCCTGCTCGCCGGGGCCCCGGCGCTCGCCCAAGCCGACGCCGACTGCACGGGTTTCGACCGCCCCATCGTCTTCGGCGAGCTCGGTTACGACAGCGCCGACATCCTCACCGACCTCGCTCGCTTCGTCCTCGAGGAGGGCTTCGGCTGCGCCACCGACGCCATCCCGGGCGCTACCCTGCCGATCCTGCAGGGCCTGATCCGCGGCGACATCGACGTCGACATGGAGGTCTGGGTCGACAACACGCCCGAGTTCTGGCACGAGGCGCTCGCCGCCGGCCGGATTCGGGAGCTGAGCCACGTGTTCGACGACGCCGCGCAGGGCTTCTACGTGCCGCGCTACCTGGTCGAGGGCGACGCCGAGCGCGGCATCGAGCCGCTGGCCCCCGACCTGCGCGCCGTGAGCGACCTGCCGCGCTACGCGGACCTGTTCCGCGACCCCGAGCAGCCCGACAAGGGGCGCTTCTACAACTGCGTGATCGGCTGGTACTGCGAGGGCATCAACAACGTGAAGATGGTCGTGTACGGACTCGAGGACCACTTCACCAACTTCCGGCCGGGCACGGGCATCGCGCTCGAGACCACCATGCAGACCGCCTACGCGCTCGGCGACCCGTGGCTTGGCTACTACTGGGAACCGACCGGCATCATGGGGCGCCTCGACATGCTGCGCCTCGAGGAGCCGCCGTTCGACGACGCTTGCTTCGCCCACATGAACGCCATGGCGGAGGCGGACACGCCGGAACTCGCCACCGACGCCTGTGACTACCCGGTGGTCGTCGCCGCGGTCGGCCTCGGATCGGCGTTCGCGGACACCATCCCGGCGCCCATCGAGTCGTTCCTCGACGCCTTCTACCTCCAGACCGCGACGATCAACGAGATGCTCGCCTTCATGGAGGCGAACGACGCCGGCACGCAGGAGGCCGCGCTCGCCTTCATGCGCGAGAACCCCGAGGTGTGGGGCGCCTGGCTGGCCGACGTCGACCCGGCCGTGACGGAACGGGTACTCGGCGCCCTTCGCTGAAGCGCGGCGCCCTTCGCTGAAGCGCGGCGCCCTTCGCTGAAGCGCGGCGCCCTTCGCTGAAGGGCGGCACCATTCGCTGCAGCGCGACGCGCTTCGCTAACGCCACGAGGAACGCACCCGACGCGTCCCCAACGGGTCCGGCACCCAGCGACACGGGTGCCGGGCCCGTTCAGTTCCTGCTCCGGTGGTACAATCGAAGCGTCGAGCGTCACGCCCCACACGCCCCGACGCGCTTCGCGTCGCGCGGGGACCCGTCACCGCCCCTCGTCGAGCGGGCCCCATGGAGGACTGACGCACAGGCGCCGGCGATTCGCGCCCGCGCCCGCTTCGTCCGCTCGAAAGGATGTTGCCATGCATGCCAAGACCGTGCGAAGCCGCGTCGTCGCGGCCCTCCTGCTCCTGGCGCTGCTCGTGGGCGGCGCCGCCCACGCCCAGGCGCCCGACTGCGGCGGCGTGAGCCGGCCGATCGTCTTCGCCGAGGTCGGCTGGGACAGCGTGCAGGTCCTCAACGAGATCGCGAGCACGATCCTCGAGTTGGGGTTCGGCTGCGCCACCGACGCCATCCCCGGCGACACGGCCCCCTTGCTGCAGGGCGCCATCCGCGGGGACGTGGACGTCACCATGGAGGTCTGGCTCGACAACAGCGCCGACATCTGGGACCCTGCGGTCGCCGCCGGCACCGTGGAGCAGCTGGGCGTCATGTTCGACGACGCCGTCCAGGCGTGGTACGTGCCCCGCTACCTGGTGGAGGGCGATCCCGAGCGCGGCATCGAGCCGCTGGCGCCGGACTTGCGCAGCGTGTTCGACATCCCGCGCTACGCCGAGCTGTTCCGCGACCCCGAGCAGCCCCAGCTCGGACGCTTCCACAACTGCCCCATCGGCTGGCAGTGCGAGCTCATCAACACCGCCAAACTGCACGCCTACGGCCTGACCGACTACGTCACGGACTTCCGGCCCGGCACCGGCGTGGCGCTCGCGTCGTCGATGGAGGGCGCGTACCTGCGCGGCGAGCCGTGGCTGGGCTACTACTGGGCCCCCACCTGGGTCCTCGGCAAGCTCGACATGCTGCGCCTGGAGGAGCCGCCGTACAGCGACGCGTGCTGGGCACGGATGGTGGCCCTGATCGAGGCCGGGACGCCCGAATCGCTCGACGAGGCCTGCGCCTACCCGGCGTCGACGGTCGTGGTGGGCCTGGGGTCGCGCTTCAAGGACGAGGTCAGCCCGGAGATCAGGGCCTTCCTGGACGCCATGGAGATGCCGTCCGACCGGGTGGGCGCCCTGCTGGCGTTCATGCAGGACACCGACGGCGGGCCGATGGACGCCGCGCAGGCGTTCCTCCGCGAGCAACCCGAGGTCTGGTCGGCCTGGCTCGACGATGAGACGGCGGCGCGCGTGCGGGCCGGGCTGGAGTAAGCCCACCCCGTGCCCCCGTTCCTGACGCAGCCGTTCCCCGAGGCCTGGCGCATCCCGCTGCGCGGCTGGACGAACGACGGTGTGAACTGGCTGGTCGCCACCTATGGCGACGTGTTCCGCGGCATCACCGACACGGTGCTGCTGCTGCTGGTCCGGGTGGAGCGCGGGCTCGCCGCCCTGCCCTGGTGGCTGGTGGTGCTGCTCGTCGCGGCGCTGGTGTGGCACGCCACCGGGCGGCGCGTCTGGCCGGCCGTCAGCCTGGCGGGCCTGCTGGTGCTGGTCGGCACGTTCGGCCTGTGGTCCCAGATGATGACCACCCTGGCGATCATGCTCATCGCGACGCTGTTCACGATCGTCCTCGGCATCCCGGTCGGCATCGCGATGGCCCGCAGCGACCGCCTCAAGGCGCTGCTGCGGCCGCTGCTCGACGGCATGCAGACGATGCCGAGCTTCGTCTACCTGGTGCCGGTGGTCATGTTCTTCGGCCTGGGGAACGTCGCGGCCATCATCGCGACGTTCGTCTACGCGGTGCCGCCCATCATCCGCCTGACCGACCTGGGCCTGAGGCTGGTCGACGCCGAGGTGCTGGAGGCCGCCCAGGCCTTCGGCGCCTCGGAGCGCCAGACGCTCACCTGGGTGCGGCTGCCGCTGGCGCTGCCGACGATCATGGCCGGCGTCAACCAGACGATCATGATGGCGCTGGCGATGGTGGTCCTGGCGTCGATGATCGGCGCCCGAGGGCTGGGCCAGGAGGTGCTGCGCGGCCTGCAGCGGGGCAACGTCGGCCTCGGCCTCGAGGCGGGCCTCGCCATCGTGTTCGTGGCGATCGTCATGGACCGCGTCACCGCCGGCTACAGCCGCCGCTGGGACCCCACCGCGAAGGGGCGCTGAGGTGACGAACCACCACGAGGAGGGGGCGACCAACGGCGCAGAGATCCACATCGAGGTCGAGGACCTCTCCAAGGTCTTCGGCCCCGACCCCGAGTCGATCGTTCCGCTGCTGCGCGACGGCGTCTCCAAGGACGACATCCTCGCGCGCACCGGGCACACCGTCGGGCTCCGCGACATCAGCCTGCGCATCGAGCGCGGCGAGACCTTCGTCGTCATGGGGCTGTCCGGCAGCGGCAAGTCGACGCTGGTTCGCTGCCTCAACCGCCTGATCGAGCCGACCACCGGCCACGTGCGCCTCGACGGCGAGGACGTCCTGGCGCTCGGCCCGCGCGCCCTGCGCGACGTGCGACGCCACAAGATGGGCATGGTGTTCCAGCGCTTCGGCCTTCTCCCGCACCGGACGGTCCTCGCCAACGTCACCTTCGGGCTGCGCGTGCAGGGCGTCAGCCTAGCGGAGCGCCGAGAGAAGGCGAGCGCCTGGATCGAGCGGGTGGGTCTCGCCGGCTACGAGCAGGCCCTGCCGCGCGAGCTCTCGGGCGGCATGCAGCAGCGCGTCGGCCTCGCGCGGGCGCTGTGCACCGACCCCGAGGTGCTGCTGATGGACGAGGCCTTCAGCGCGCTGGATCCCCTGATCCGCCGCGAGATGCAGGGCGAGCTCGTCCGGCTGCAGCAGGAGCTGAGCAAGACGATCGTGTTCATCACCCACGACCTCGACGAGGCCCTGCGGCTCGGCGACCGGGTGGCCGTGCTCAAGGACGGCTTCCTGGTGCAGGTAGGCACGCCGGTGGAGATCGTCACCCGCCCCGCCGACGACTACGTCCGCGCCTTCGTGGAGGACGTGGATCGCTCCCGCGTGCTGCGGGCCCGCGACGCCCTGAAGTTCGCCGCCCCCCACGCCACGGAGCGGGTCGAGGAGGCCCTCGGCCGAGTTGCGGCCGGGGCCACGCTCGGCGAGGCGCTGGCAGCGATCGCCGACGTGGGCGGACCGGTGGCGGTCGTGGGCCGGAACGACCGGGTGCTGGGCGTGCTCGACGGGACGACCGCCCTGCGGGCGCTCACCGAACGGCCCGAGGTGAAGACGAGCTGAGCGCTCAGGCGACCTGGGGCTCGTTGACCTCGACGATCGTGTAGCGCTTGGCGTTGGCGCCCATGGTGACCTCTGCCGTCTCGCCGACGTTGCGACCGATGATCGCGCGCCCCAGCGGCGACTCGTCCGAGACCTTGGGCACGTCGCCCTCCAGGACGCCCGCCTCGATCGGCGACACCACCTGGACCCGCATCTCGGCCTTCGTCGCCGCGTCGCGCAACAGGACGCGGTCGCCGAGTTCGACGCGGCCGTGGTCGGTGTTGTAGATGATCTCGGCGCGGGCGAGCTGGTCCTCGAGGTCGTCGATGCGGTTCTCGATGCGGCCCTTCTCCTGCTTCGCCTCCTCGAGTCCCGAGTCATCGTAGTCGTCGCTGGAACCGGTCAGCTCGCGCAGGATGCGGGTCGCCTCCTCGAGTCGGACGTACTCCTGTGCGAGGGTCGCCTTGAGGCGGTCGTAACCCTCTTGGGTCAGGCGAACGGTGCGGGTGGCCATGGCATGCCTCCAGGGGGCCCCGCTCGGGGCCGGGAACGTTGGGCTAGGAAGCGGCTTGCCTCACCTGGAGGCAAGCCGCACGGTCGCGCCGTCTGTGCCGCAATTCTAACGCGTTCGGATGAGAAGTGTCGCGGGGCGCGGGTCCCGGAAGCCACCTCGCTCCGCCCACCCGCCGGTGCCCGCCGCCTCTGCGGTCATGCTGCTCGGCCGCGCGCTCCGCCGGGGCCGCGGCCGGCGCGACCAGACGGCCCAAAGCGGCGCGGCCCGCCAACGTTGGCGGGCCGCGTGTGGGCGCGTCGGGTTCAGGTGCTCAGTTCGCGGCGGCGCGGGCCTCCGCCAGCCAGGCGTCGACCTGCGCCCGGTTGGCCTCGATCCACTCGGCGGCCATCGCGTCGACGGCGTCGTCGCTGTCCTCGCCCTGGGAAATGCGCAGGGTCATCTCGGAGACGTCGCCCACCGGGATCTGCACGGTCGCGAGGATGCTGGCGGCGGCCGGGTTGGCCTCCAGGAAGTCGTTGTTGGCCACGGCCTGGATGTCGTCGGCCACGAAGCCCATGAGGACGGGATCGGTGACGCCGCCCTCGAGGCCATGGATCACCATGAACTCCTCGAAGCCTTCCTGCGCCTCGTTGGGGATGAGTTCCGGGACGTTGATCCACACCGAATCGACGCCGGGCACCATCTGGAAGACCGTGAAGTTCGGGGTCCAGGTGTAGTACAGCACCGGCTGGCCGCTGCGGTAGTCCGCCAGCGCGTCGGCGAACGCCGGGTTGTAGGCGGCCTTGATGTCGTTGACGTGGTCGCGCAGGTCGTAGACGTCGAGGTGGTGCTCGATGATGGTCTCGCAGCCCCAGCCCGGCGGGCAGGCGACGAGGTCCGCCTTGCCGTCACCGCTGCGGTCGAAGGCGGCCTTGACCTCGGGGCGCTTGAAGTCCTCGAGCGAGGTGATGCCGAACTCCTCGGCCGCCGACTTCGTCACCAGGTAGCCCTGCGAGCCGCCGGCGGGGATGATCGTGCCGGCGATGCTGGCGGTGTCGAAGAAGTTCGCGGGCAGCTGCGCGTTGTGCAGCGGGAACCAGCCCGAGGTCCAGAAGTCGACGTCGCCGAGGGCGACCGCCGTGTAGAAGAACGGGTTGTCCAGCATGATCGGGCGCTCGACGGTGTAGCCGAGCTCCTCGAGGATGAGGTCGAAGATCGCCTGCACGGGGCGGGCGTCGTCCCAGCCGGCGATCGCGGGCTTGAGCGTGACGCCCTCGCCGGGGCGTTCGGCTTGGGCGCTGGCGAGGCCACCGAGGGCCACCAACGCCGCCAGGGCGATGGAGATGAAGCGTGTGCGCATCTTGGTTCCTTTCACGAGAACGGACGACTTCGTGACGGTCGGCGCTGCCCCGACGGCAGCTTGATCTAATAGCGCGCAGATTTCCTGCGCGTTGGATCACCATAACAGGCTCGCGCGGTAGGCGTGGGTCGGCCGCCGACCGGCACGGCTCGCCGCGCGTCAGCCACGCTTGGCGCCCGCGCCGAACGCCTGGGTCAAGCGGTCGAGGACGATGGCGAGCAGCACGATGGCGAGCCCGCCGATGCCGGCCTGGCCGATGCGCAGGGCGTTGAGGCCCTCGACGACGGGCCGGCCGAGGCCGCCGGCGCCGATCAGCGCCGCGATGACGACCATCGACAGCGCCAGCATGATCGTCTGGTTGACGCCGGCCATGATCGTCGGCAGCGCCAGCGGCAGCCGCACCTTGAACAGCACCTGGCGCTCGCTCGAGCCGAACGCCTCGGCGGCTTCGATGACGTCGTCGGGCACCTGCCGGATGCCGAGGTCGGTCAGCCGGATGAGCGGCGGCAGCGCGAAGATGATCGTGGCGATCACACCCGCCACCGTGCCGATCGAGAACAGCATGACCACCGGCACCAGGTACACGAAGGCGGGCGTGGTCTGCATGACGTCGAGCACGGGGCGCAGTGCCGCCTGGAAGCGGTCGCTGCGGGCGGCGAGGATGCCGAGCGGCAGCCCGATGATCAGGCACACCAACACCGAGGCGGCGACCATCGACAGCGTCACCATCGTCAGGCCCCACAGGCCCACCATGCCGATGAGCGTGAACGACGCGCCCGCCAACACGCCGATGCGCCAGCCCGCGACACGCCACGCCATGATGGCGACCAAGGCGATGAACACGACCGGCGGCAGCCACAGCAGCACCGCGCTGACGCCGTCGAGGAGCGCTTCCACCGGGACCTTCATCGCCTGGAACGTCGGCCGGTAGTTGAAGGTGAGCCAGTTGATGAAGTCGTTGAACCAGCGGTCGAGCGGGATCCGGATCGGGTCGAAGACGGCGTCGGTCAGCAGCGCGTTCACGCGGTCACCCCGTTCGCGTCGCCGTTGTGGCCGCGCTTCTCGATGATCGCGTGGATGATCTCGCGCTCGGTGACGAACCCGACCAGGCGCTCCTCGTCGTCGACCACCAGCACCGGCAGGTTGCACAGGTTGCGGGCCGCCAGCAGCGTGCGCAACGTGCGGTCGGCGCGGACGACCGCGGCCCGATCGCGGTAGCGGGACGTCGGCGCCTCCTCGGCGAGCAGCGTGTCGATCGGCACGAGCTCGGCGCCCGCGCCGTCGGCGCGCACGCCCAGCACGCGGCCGTCGTCGGCGACCTCGATCTCCACGTCCGCCTGGGTACGGTGCGCGAGCACGCGGGCACCCGGCTCGCGCCGCAGCTCGTCGACCCGCGGGTGCTCCGGGGGCACGGCGACGGTGCCGGCGGTGATGACGCCGGTGGGATCGGCGTGGGCCACGAAGTCGGCCACGTAGGGCGTGCGCGGCTCCGTCACGATCTTCTCCGGTGCGCCGACCTGCACGAAGCGCCCGTCGTCCATGATCGCGATGCGGTCGCCGAGGCGCAGCGCCTCGTCGAGGTCGTGGGTGATGAAGATGATCGTCCTGCCCAGCTGTCGCTGCAAGCGGATCATCTCCTCTTGCATCTGCATCTTGATGAGCGGGTCGAGCGCGCTGAACGGTTCGTCCATCAGCAGCACCTTGGCGCCCGTCGCGAGCGCGCGCGCGAGCCCAACGCGCTGCTGCATGCCGCCCGACAGCGCCGCCGGCAACACGCCGCCCCAGCCGCCGAGCCCGACCATCTCGAGCGTCTCGTCGGCCCGGCGGACGCGCTCGGCGCGGCCGACCCGCTGGACCTCGAGGCCGTAGGCGACGTTGTCGCGCACGGTCCGGTGCGGCAGCAGGCCGAAGCGCTGGAAGACCATCGCCAGGTGCTCCTGGCGCAGCCGACGAAGCTCGCTCGGCCCCGCCTGGGCGACGTCGACCTCGCCGTCGTCGGTCTGCAGCAGCACCCGCCCGGAGGTCGGCGCGATGAGCCGGTTGATGCAGCGGAGCAGGGTGGACTTGCCGGAGCCCGAGAGCCCCATGATGACGAAGAACTCGCCCGGCTTCAGCTCGAACGAGACGTCCTGGACGCCGATGACGTCACCGGTGGCCTCGCGGATCTCGTCCTTGCTGCGGCCCTCCGCGAGGAGCCTCAACGCCTCGTCGGGCTTGGGACCGAACACCTTGTGGAGTGACTCGACGCGGATCAACTGGGTACCTGACTCTCTTCGGCGACATCGGCGTGGCGGGCGACGAACGCGCGGGCGGCGGGGCCGCGCGCGCATGGGCCGACGAGAGGCACGAGCATCCCGGTCGGCGGACCCAAGCCGGTCTCCGAGGCCGTTGGCGCGCCATGCGCTGCACGTGGCCTCGGAGGGCCGTGGGGGGATGGGAGGGCGTTGGCCCTGCGGCGAAACCCTAACACACATCTCATGCGGTCGCGTGCCGTCCAGAACGAGCCTCGCGAATCCAGCGCGCGTGCTGCACGGCGTTTTTGCGTCTACCTTGCGTCCCAGACGCACATCTCGCGATCGCGTCGAGCGTGGGACGCTCTTCGTGAGAACACGACGCGTCCTGGACGGCGGTTCGGCGGGCGCCTCGCGTCCTGGAGGGCCCGCATGGCCGACGGCGGGAGGTGGTCACGCCCCTCGTGCCCGACCCGGTGAACCACCTCTCAGCCCCCCTTCAGTCCCCCCGGGTAGCCTGGCCCCATGTCGCTCCTGCGCCGCCGCGGCCCCCTCGCCCTCGTCACGCTCCTCGCGGGCTCGGCGATCGCGCTGTTGACCTGGCCGGCCGCGCCGCGCGTGCCCCTGCCCCCCGTCCACGTCGCCCTCGTCGACCCCTACGGCCATCCGCCGCTCGAGGACTACGGGCGGGTGCAGGCGCTGCTGCGCACCGAGGACGTCGGAGCGCTGGTGGCGACCGCCGATGAACTCGACGGCTACCTGGCGTACCGAGTGGCGCAACTGCTGGCGCGGAGCGAGGCCCTGCCGGCGGCGGAGCGCCTGGTCTGGTTCGAACGCGTGCTCGAGCTGCGCATCGACGACCCGCTGGAGCGGGCCGCGCGACGCGCCCTGCACGCCGAGATCGGCGCCGTCGCGGAGGCCGCGGCCGCGGCCGGCGCCCCGGGGGCGGCCGGCGCCGCGGGCGCCGACGAGCGCGCGCTGGCAGCGTACCGGCTGGCGCTGCCCGACCAGGCGGCGATCGACGGCATCGAGCGGCTCGAGCCCGACCCCTACCGGCGCGCCAACGCCTTCCTCCAGGCGAACATGGTCACCCGCGCGCTGCAGGCCCTCGACGGGCGCGCGGCCCCCTCGATCGAGGCGCCCGCGCTGCGCGCCCTCGGGCGCCACGCGGAGGCGCTCGACGCCTTCAGGCGCTGGCTGGCGGAGGCGCCCGGCGAGCGTTCGGCGCTCGAGGGCGAGGCCTGGTCGCTGTTCTCGCTCGAGCGCTGGCCGGAGGCCGACGCGGCCTTCGCAGCCCTAGGCGGCGCGACGGGCGCCTACGGCCGCGGCCTGATCGCCGCCCGTCAGGGGCGCATCGACGAGGCCGTGGCCCACATGCTGGCCACCGGCCAGGCCACGCGGATGTGGCTCGCCAGCGGCTGGCTCGAGGCACGCGACCGCTTCCCCGAGGCCATCGGCGTCTACCTGCGCATCGCCGAGAGCGGCGATCGCTCGCTGGCGGACGACGCCGCCTACCGCGCCTTCGTCCTGGCCTCCCGCGCCGGCGATGCGGCCACCGCCGCCCGCGCTCGAGCGCTGCTGCCGGCGCGCTCCTTCTTCGCCCTCCGTTTGGGGGCCACCCTCGACGTGCCGGCCGGGGCGCCGGCCGCGAGCGATCCGAGCGCGGCCTCCGCGACCGCGCGTGCGGCCCTGGAGCTCGCCCG
Organism: Trueperaceae bacterium; assembly: GCA_019429025.1. Taxonomy (GTDB): domain Bacteria; phylum Deinococcota; class Deinococci; order Deinococcales; family Trueperaceae; genus JAABTL01. The sequence continues at coordinate 14,753 of JAHYJQ010000015.1, forward strand.
CGCCCTCATGACCGTGCAGGACCCCGAGGCCGCCCGCGGCGAGCTGCTGTTCGCCCTGCGCGAGGCCTCCGCCCGCGCCGATGGCGAGGCGCGCGAGGACGTCATCGCGCTGGCCGAGGCGCTGCAGGCCCACCACGGCGAGTACCGCCAGAGCCAGCGCGCGGCGCAGGCGCTGCTCGACGCCGGCGACCGCGACCCGCGCGTGTGGCGGCTGGCGTACCCCAGGGCCTACCCCGAGTCGGTCGAGGTCCACGCGGCGGCGTTCGGGGTGGAGCCCGAGTTGGTGTGGGCCGTCATGCGGCAGGAGTCGGCCTTCTCCCCCGTCGCCGTGTCGACCTCGAACGCCCAAGGCCTCATGCAGGTGATCCCGTCGACCTGGGCCTGGTTGGCCGAGCTGCAGCGCGAGAGCGCCGGCGACCCTTTCGTCCCCGACGACAACGTGCGTTACGGGGCCTACTACCTGCGCTGGCTGATCGACCACTTCGACGGCGACCTGGAGTTGGCGATCGCGTCCTACAACCGCGGCCAGGGGTACATCGGACGCCTGTTCGCCGGCGACCTCGTGGGCGGCGACAAGGACGAGTTGTACCGCCACATCGACGCGCTCGAGACACGCGAGTACCTGCAACGCGTGACGCTCCACCTCGAAACCTATCGGGCGCTGTACGGCGGCGACGCGACGAGGCTGGCCGACGCCGAGCGCTGAGCGCGGGCATGGATGAGATTGTTCATCACGCACGCTCGGCCGGCGTTCGACAGTAGAGGGACATGCGTGACACGTGGAGGCGACCGCCGTGAGTGGACGCAAGACCGTCCTGATCGTCGACGACGACCCCGGGATCCTGCGGGTGCTGAGCGACGGCCTGTCGAGCGCGCTCGACATGTTCGACGTGGTGACGGCCGGCAACGGCCTCGAGGCCGTCCAGGAGCTGGAGCGTCGATCGATCGACGTGCTCGTCACCGACCTGGCGATGCCCGTCATGGACGGCTTCGCCCTGATCGCCTACGTGACCAACCAGCGCTCGACGCTGCCGGTGGTGGTGCTGTCGGGCATGGTGGGGTCCATGCTCGATCAGCGCCTGGCCGGCTACGGCGGCCTGCGCGTCCTGCGCAAGCCCGCCAGCTACCAGGAGGTGGCCGCGTGTGTGCTCGACGAGATCGAGCGCGTCGACCGCGGCCTCATCGAGGGCATCCCGCTGTCCGGCGTCCTGCAGCTCATCGAGGCCGAGCGTCGCTCCTGCAAGGTCGTCGTGACCTCCGGCCGGCGTCGCGGCGAACTCGACTTCGAGTCTGGACGGCTCGTCAACGCCTTCTCGGACGACTTCGGCGCCGAGGGCGAGGCCGCCGCGTACGACGTCTTGGGTTGGCCCGACACCGCGATCGAGTTGGCGCCGCTGCCGACCACCGTGCGGCGGCTCATCCACACCCCCATGCAGCTCCTGCTGGTGGAGGTGGCCGCGGCCCAAGATCGGGGCGACGAGCACGGCGCCGGCGATCCGCCAACCGCCGAGGGGCCCGCGACGGCCGACGCGGACGAGCCGCACACGGGCCCGTTCGACGGCGCGGACGGGCCCCCGTTCGACGGCGCGGACGACGGTCACGCGGACGCCCAACCCGGCAACCCGCCGGAGGGACCGAACGAGGTCCCGGCCGACGCCCGCGCGCCCGAGCCCGAGGTCGAGCCCGACGATGCCCATGTCGAGCCCCCGGAGGCGCCCCCCGTCGCCGCCAGCGACGACGGGCCCGCGGCCATCCCTGCCCACGCGCCGGTCGCCGCCGCGTCCGCCGCGGTCGACGAAGCGGAGCAGGTGGACGACTCGATCCTGCTCGATGAACCTCCCGCGCCCGCCGCCCTGGCGGCAGCGAGCCCGGAGGAATCGATCGGCTCGACGGCGTCCGCGCCGCTGGCTGGCCTCTTCGCGCCCGACGGTGAAGCGGCCCGGCCCGCGGCACCGGCGCCAGCGGCCACACCCGACACGCCCGCCAAGGCGACGTCGTCCACGCCCGACGCCCCCGATGGGCACGTCCGCGACATGCTCGCCGCGATCGAGCGCCTCGCCGAGCGCGCCAAGGCGGCGGACGACGCGCTGGCGGCCGTCGCCGTGGAGATCGAGGCCTTCCGCGAGGCGCAGCGGCGCTTCGACGAGGCCAACGCGCAGCGCGAGCAGCGGCGTCGCGACCTGGAACGCTTCCGCGACGAGGTCGCTCACCTGGCCCGCGAGATCCTCGGCCGCGTCGACGGTCTCTTCGACGCGATGGCCAGCGATCCCGCGCCGGGCGCCCTCGGGGAGGAACGGCCGGCGACGTGATCAGCAGCCCCAAGACGGTGCTGGTGGCGGACGACGAGAACGCGATCCGCCGCCTCATGCAGGAGGCGCTGCCCCACCATCTGCCCGGCTTCGCGGTGGCCGTCGTCGCCGATGGCCAGGAGGCGATCGACTACCTGAACTCGAATCCCGTCGACGTGGTCGTGACGGACATCGCGATGCCCGTGAAGGACGGCTTCGCCGTGCTCGCGCACGTGCGCAACCACCACCCGAACCTCCCGGTCGTCGTCCTCACGGCGGCGGGGGTCGAGGGCATCCGCCGGCAGGCGCCGCAGCTCGGGGTCCTACGCGTCCTCAAGAAGCCCGCGTCGGCCGCCCAGGTGGCGCGCCACGTCCTCGCTGCCCGCTCGGAGACGGCGCGGGGCCGCGTGCGCGGCATCCCGCTCTCCACGCTGCTGCAACTGCTGCAGCTGGAGCGCAAGACCTGCTCGCTGTTCGTCCGCTCGGGCGAGCGCCGAGGCAGACTGCACTTCCGCTCGGGCGAGCTCGTCAACGCCTACGCGTTCGAGCTCGATCAGGAGGGCGAGGACGCCGCCCGCTACCTGCTCGCCTTGGACGAGGTGACGATCGACTTCGAGCGCTCGCTGCACAACCACCTGCGGCGCATCCACACGCCCCTCGAGACGTTGCTCATGGACGTGGCGCGGCGCGAGGACGAGCGGCGGCGCGGCGCCGGGGCCGCCCAAGACGGCGTGGAGCGCGCGGCCAGCGTCGGCGCACCGTTCGGGCAGCGCCCCTCGTTGGCGTCGGCCGCGGCCGACCTCCAGAGCGCGATCGCCGGCCTGCGGGGCCGCGCCGCAGGCGTCGCGCGGGCGCTCGACGGGGCGGCACCGGCGCTGGCGGCCGGCGCACGCGCGCTGGCCTCGGGCGCGCACGCGCCCACGGCCGACGAGGAGCGCAGGATCGCGGCGGCCTGGGGCGAGGTGACCGCGCTCGCCCAGCGCCTGGCCAGCGTCGCCGACGCGCTCGGCGCCCCCGCCGACCGTGGCGGCACCTGAGCCCGGACGCCCGCGAGCGCGCGCTGCGCGGCAGCGACCCGCAACGAGAACCGGCCGCCCCTCGGAGGGCGGCCGGCGTCACGTGGAGCGGGAGACCGGATTCGAACCGGCGACATCTACCTTGGCAAGGTAGTGCTCTACCAGCTGAGCTACTCCCGCGTGCGGAAGAAGGCCCGGAGCGACACCCCAGACCTTCGACCTTTGGCTAAATAACGCCTCGCACCGACCTACTTTCGCAGGGAGCTACCCCCCAACTATCATCGGCGCTGCGGTGCTTAACTTCCGAGTTCGGAATGGGATCGGGTGGGTCCACCGCGCTAGGGGCACGAAGCGTGAAGATATTGACAGGCGGATAGGAAGCAGAGACCTCACTGAACGATCACTCGGTATGAGTCCAACAATGGTTACGTCCTCGTCCGATTAGTACTGGTCAGCTCAACACGTCGCCGTGCTTACACTCCCAGCCTATCAACCCGGTGGTCTTCCGGGGGACTTACTCCCACGAGGGGATGGGAGAACTCATCTTGGAGTCGGCTTCGCGCTTAGATGCCTTCAGCGCTTATCCGTTCCGCACGTAGCTACTCGGCATGTGCCCCTGGTGGGACAACCGAGAAACTAGCGGTGCGTCCATTCCGGTCCTCTCGTACTAGGAACAGCTCTCCTCAATTCTCCTGCGCCCACAGCGGATAGAGACCGAACTGTCTCACGACGTTCTGAACCCAGCTCGCGTGCCATTTTAACCGGCGAACAGCCGGACCCTTGGGACCTTCTCCAGCCCCAGGATATGACGAGCCGACATCGAGGTGCCAAACTCCGCCGCCGATGTGAACTCTCGGGCGGAATCAGCCTGTTATCCCCGGGGTAACTTTTATCCGTTGATCGATGGCCCTTCCACAAGGTACCACCGGTTCACTAGGACCGACTTTCGTCCCTGCTCGACATGTACGTCTCGCAGTCAAGCTCCCTTGTACCCTTACGCTCTATGTGCGATTTCCGACCGCACTGAGGGAACCTTTGTGCGCCTCCGTTACGATTTGGGAGGCGACCGCCCCAGTCAAACTACCCACCTAACGTTGTCCCTCACCCGGATGACGGGCGCAGGTTAGACGGCCGAACTTGTCAGGGTGGTATTTCACCGTTGACTCCACCGAAGCTAGCGCTCCGGCTTCACAGTCTCCCACCTATCCTACACAGACAAGTCCAGACATCAACATCAAGCTGTAGTAAAGCTCCACGGGGTCTTTTCGTCCTGCTGCGGGTAGGCCGCATCTAAACGGCCAGTTCAATTTCACCGAGTCTCTGGTTGAGACAGCGCTCCAGTCGTTACACCATTCGTGCAGGTCAGAACTTACCTGACAAGGAATTTCGCTTATCGATCTTTCCCGATCTTCACGGGAGGACAGCAGCCTTGTCTGCCGTCCCTGCATGTCGCCATGCAGATGGGACCATATCATCGTCCCCTGGGGACGTTCGGCGTGTGGTCTCTGAGGGGTCATGCTCGCTCGAGCAGCGGACTTCCCTGCTGATTGCCTGCACCACGCGGATTTTCACTGCCACGAGTGGCGAGTACCGGTGGATTCTCAGGGTTTCCAGCATATAGCCGAATGCGCACCTAATCATTGCTGATGAGGGGGGCAGCTATTCCTACCTTAGGACCGTTCTCTGTGTTGGCCGACGTCGTAGCCGGCTGGCCTTGCGGCCCTCCATGTCGCCATGGAGATCGGACCATATCATTTCGCTTCGAAGCGGCGGCGTTCGGTTGCTTCGAGCGAACTCAGCGTATGGTCTCTGAGGATTCTCCCAAGTGACGAAGGATCTCGGCGTCGGAGTACTTCCTCCGCCGGGCACCGCCATCGTTCATGTCGCCCCGGATCTCGAGAATCAACCGGAGCCCTTCACGTGACAAATGCCGACCATCCATCATCAAGCTCGCCAACTTCTTGTACTTCGCGAAGTCGCGTTGCTTCTTTGCCGACAGAAAGCTGAACCGTTCGAAGAACGGTATCACGCAGCTCGTGATCTCCTCGAGGCGGTTCACCTCGAAGTACCACACCCCGTCGGTGCGCATCCGCATCGTGCCGCACGTCAGATGCTCCTGGAACAGTCGAAGGATCGCTTCATCGCGTTGAGACACGTTGAAGCAAAGCGACACCTTCCAAGGCATCCGAACATAGTCACGGCGCTTACGGAACACGACGTTGAAGCTACCTTCCCCGTCGGCAAAGCCAGCCAGGTAGTAGCCGACATCCGGCGGAATCCGCCAGACGTCCAACAACGTCAGTGCTTGGGAGCCTTTCCTGCTGATTGTCCGCACCTCTCGCATTGTCACTGCCTCTCGTGGCGAGTAGCGGAGGATTCTCGGAGTTTCCAGCATATGGCTGAGTTTATTAACGTAACTACAACGGTCAACTTATAGTTACGGCCGCCGTTCACTGGGGCTTCATTTCGGCGCGTGAACGCCTCCACTTGACCTTCCAGCACCGGGCAGGTGTCACACCCTATACGTCCCCTAATGGGTTAGCAGAGTGCTGTGGTTGTGGTAACCAGTCGCTAGAGCCGATTTACTGTGCCTGCTTCGGGCTTTGACACCCTACGTGCAGGACCCCTTCTCCCGAAGTTACGGGGCCATTTTGCAGAGTTCCTTAACCAGAGTTCTCTCGCGCGCCTTAGTGCTCTTACACTCGCCCACCTGTGTCGGTTTTGGTACGGGCACCGACGCTTCATCGCTTAGAGGTTTTTCTTGGCACCATGGATTCGACCAGTTATCAGCCCCGTAGGGCCTTCCCGACCAACGTCACCGTGTTCGAGGGCGGATTTGCCTGTCCCTCGCGGCTTCGCAGGCCGCCGGGCATAGCCGTAGCTCCGGATGGCCTATCCTAATGCGTCACCCCATCGCTCCACGTCGGTGGTGCAGGAATATTGACCTGCTGTCCATCGACTACGCCTTTCGGCCTCGCCTTAGGTCCCGACTAACCCTGAGAGGACGACCCTTGCTCAGGAAACCTTGGGCTTTCGGCGGAAGGGATTCTCACCCTTCTTATCGTTACTCATTCCTGCATTCGCACTTCCGATACCTCCACGGCTCCTTGCGGTACCGCTTCAACGGCTTACGGAACGCTCCCCTACCCAGCACACCTAAGGTGCACTGCCGCGGTTTCGGTATGTGACTTAGCCCCGATCATCTTCGGCGCAGAGACACTCGACTAGTGAGCTATTACGCACTCTTTAAAGGAATGGCTGCTTCTAAGCCAACCTCCTAGCTGTCTTAGCGTCTCCACATCCTTCACCACTTAGTCACAACTTGGGGACCTTAACCGGCGGTCTGGGTTGTTTCCCTCTCGTCGACGAAATTAGCTCACGCCGACTGACTCCCGGGGTATGGACCATGAACCTTCTGAGTTTGACAGGGTTTGGTAAGCGGGTAGGCCCCCTAGCCCAATCAGTGCTTTACAGCCCATGGTAAACCCCCGAGGCTAGCCCTAAAGCTATTTCGGGGAGAACCAGCTATCTCCGCATTCGGTTAGCTTTTCACTCCTAACCACAGCTCATCCGAAGAGTTTTAAACCTCAACCGGTTCGGCCCTCCACCTCCTGTTACGGAGGCTTCAGCCTGGCCATGGCTAGCTCATGCGGTTTCGGGTCTACTGACAGCGCCTGAACGCCCTGTTCAGACTCGGTTTCCCTTCGCCTCCGCCTATCGGCTTAAACTCGGCACTGCCAGTAAGTCGCAGGATCATGCTTCAAGAGGCACGCCACCATCCTGTTGGCAAGCCAACATAGGACTGTGACTGCTTGTAAGCACACGGTTTCAGGTACTATTTCACTCCCCTCACGGGGTGCTTTTCACCTTTCCCTCACGGTACTTGTGCGCTATCGGTCTGCAGGAATATTTAGCCTTACGGGGTGGTCCCCGTAGATTCACGCGAGATTCCACGTGGCTCGCGCTACTCAGGTGCCAGCTACGCTTCCGAGCCTTTCGCCTACGGGGCTATCACCCGCTATGGCGCGCCTTTCCAGTGCGCTTCGGCTAGACTCTCGAGTCGATGTTGCTGGTCCTACAACCCCGCGGTCCGTAGACCGCGGTTTGGGCTCTTCCCTTTTCGTTCGCCACTACTGGGGGAATCGATGTTTCTTTCTTTTCCTCTAGGTACTTAGATGTTTCAGTTCCCTAGGTTCCCTCCACATGCGCTATGGATTCACGCATGGGTACACGAGGTTCGCTCGTGTGGGTTTCCCCATTCGGACATCCCCGGATCAAAGCTTGCTTCCAGCTCCCCGAGGCTTATCGCAGGTAGCCACGTCCTTCATCGGTTCTGCAGCCAAGGCATCCACCGTGTGCCCTTATTAACGTAACCATCGTTCGTGTTCGTACGTGTGTAAGAGTGATGTCAGACCCGCGATCTCGCGTCATTCGATCGTTGCCGATCGAACCTAACAGGATCACGTGTCGCGCTGGTGCCGTTGCCGTACAGGACGGCGCGGAACACCCGCGCTTATTGGATGCTCATGCTTCCTATTCCGCTGTCAAGAAGCGCGCCACTCTCGCGAGCGGCAAAAATCAGAGTACACCCCCCGATCGGGTCATGTCAAGCCCAACCGTGCGGCGGCGAGCGGTATTCGCCGCTCGGCGCCGCGCCGGCCGGCCACGCGCACCCACCACGCGCGTCCTGGACGGCAGATGTCGTAGGATGCCGCATGCCCGCGATCGACCTCAACGGGGACCTCGGCGAGTCCTACGGCCGCTGGCGCCTGGGCGAGGACGACGAGTTCCTCCCGGCGCTCAGCTCGGTCAACCTCGCCTGCGGCTTCCACGCCAGCGATCCGAGCACGATGCGCGCCGCCGTCGTCGCCGCCGACGGGCACCGCCTGGCGATCGGCGCCCACCCCAGCTTCCCCGACCTGCGAGGCTTCGGTCGCACGCCGATGGCGCTACCGCCGCCGGTCGTGCGCGACGACGTCCTGTACCAACTCGGCGCACTGCACGCGATCTGCCGCGCCGAGGGCGCGACGCTGCGTCACGTGAAGCCCCACGGCGCCCTCTACCACGCCGTCGCCGGCGATCCCGACGTCGCGTCGGCCGTCGCGGAGGCGGTGGCCGCCTTCGACCCCGGGCTGCCCCTGGTGGTGCCGGCCCGCGCGGCCACCCTCGGCGTGCTGGAGGACGCCGGGCTGCTGCTCGTCATCGAGGCCTTCCTCGATCGGGGCTACCAGCCCGACGGGCGGCTCCTGCCGCGGGGGCGCCCCGGCGCCGTCCTCGAGGACGCCGACGAGATCGTCGAGCGGGCCCTGTCGCTGGCGGTCGACGGCGTGGTCCACGCCATCGACGGCGAGGCGCTGGCGTTGCGGCCCGACACCCTCTGCCTACACGGCGACGGTTTCCGTTCCGCCCGCGTGGCGCGCGCCGTCCGCGACGCCCTGGAGCGCGCGGGGGTGCAGGTGCGCCCGGCGGCCGGCGCGCTGCCATGAACCCGCAGGCGCGCGGGCCCGGCGCTTGACCCCCCACCGCACCGACCTCGCCGCGCCCGGCGCCTGGGTCGACGGGGACGGGCTCGGCTGGCGCCTCACGCGCCTCGGCCCGGCCGCGTTGAGGCTGGTCGCCGACGCCGAACCCTCGGCCGAGCTCTCGGCGCGGTTGGCCGCGGTCCGTGTCGTCGCCTGGCGCACGCGTCCGCCGGCGATGCGCGACCTCGTCGTCGGCTACCGCACACTCACCGCCGAGCTGCGGATCGGCGCGCCGCTGGCGCCCACCGCCGCCGGGCTGCACGCCGCCACGCGCGCTGCCGCTGGGGGCGCCGTCCCGCAGCGGCGCGTCACGCTGCCGGTGGCCTACGGCGACGGCGCCGATCGCGCCGACCTCGAGTCGCTCCTCGGCCTCCCCTGGCACGAGGTGGTCGGCCACCACGCCGCTGCGGCGTACCGCGTGGCCTTCCTCGGGTTCACGCCCGGCTTCGCCTACCTCCACGGGCTCCCCTCCGACCTGTCGCTGCCCCGCCGCTCCGCGCCGCGGCCGCTGCCGGCGGGGGCCGTGGCGATCGCCGACGGGCGCGCCGGCGTCTACCCGAGCGCCGGCCCCGGGGGCTGGTGGGTGCTGGGGACGACGCCGGTCCGGCTGTTCGACCCCTGGCGCGCCGAGCCGACCGCGCTGCTGCCAGGCGACGAGGTCCGCTTCGCGGCGCTGGCGGCGCGGGCGCCAGGAGGCGCGGCCGCGGACACCGCGAACGCGGCCGCCGCCGGACACGCCGAGGACCCCGCCCTGACCCTCATCGAGGCCTGGCCCGGCGCCGTCTCGCTGCAGGGCCGACCCCGGGCCGGCGTCGGCCACCTCGGCATGGCCCAGGCGGGCGCGCTCGACGCCCGCGCCTTCGTCGCCGCCGCCCGCCTCGCGGGCGCCCCGCTCGCCGCCCCGGCGCTCGAGATCGCGGTGCCCCACGCGACGCTGCGCGCCGAGCGCCCCCTGACCGCGGCCTGCACCGGCGGCGGCGCGCGCCTGCGCCTCGACGGCCAGCCGCTGCCGCTCGGCCGGACCTTCGCGTGGCCGGCCGGCGCCCACCTCGAGGTGCGACCCGATCCCCGCGCGAGCGGCGCGCACGCCGTGCTGGCCGTGGGCGGCGGGCTGGCGCCGGCGGGCGGTCCGGTCGGCCACCCGGACCTGGTGGGCGAGGGCAGCACGGACACCCGGGCCGGCGTCGGCTGCTTCGGCCGCGCGCTGCGCGCCGGCG
>JAHYJQ010000340.1 GCA_019429025.1 Trueperaceae bacterium
GCGCGAACTCCGCAACGCGAGCGCGGCCGTGATGGACGCCGTCGAGGGCGGTGAGGCCTTCCGCATCACGCGGCACGGCACCGTCGTCGCGGAGTTGCGGCCGGCCGGACCCAGCCCCCTCGCGCCGGTAGCTCAGGTGAAGGCCGCCTTCGCGCGGCTGCCGGCTGGCGGGTTCGACGCGCTTCGGGCCGACGCCGATGCCGTTTTCGGCGAGGACCGTGTCGGTGGCTGAGCGTCAGGCGAAGGGTGTGCTCGACACGTCGGTGGTGATCGACCTGCCAATCATCGCCGAGGCCGTGTTGCCGATCCAGGTGGCGATCACGGCGGTCACGCTGGCCGAGTTGTCACAAGGGCCGCACCTCGCCACCACCCCGCGCGAACGGTCGATCCGGCTGGAGCGCCTGCAGGTCGTGGAGGCGGTGTTCTCCTCGCCCTTGCCGTTCGACGCCGCGGCCGCTCGACGCTACGGCTCGCTCGTCGCCCTCGTCCTCGAGGCGGGGCGGGCCGTGCGTCCACGGCGCATCGATCTGATGATCGCCGCGACCGCGGCGGTGCACGCGCTACCGCTCTTCACGCGCAACGCCGCGGACTTCGAGGGACTGCAGGGCGCGCTCGAGATCGTCGCGGTGTGACGGCGGTCGTGGCCGGCGCCGGAGCACGTGGCTGCGGCGCGTGAGCAGCCAACCCTGGTGGTCATCCGCGTGGTTCTCGCGGTACGCCGGGCGCCAGCTCAAGACGTCCAGATCCTTCGTGCGCTATGCTAAAGAGCTTCATCGAAGTTAACCCTTCGGCTGCCTCGAGGAGGTGGACCGAATCGCCATCGTCGCCTCACTTCACCTGTCGTGCAGCACCTCGAGGGAGGCACCCATGCGAGGCTTCGTGGGTTCGTGGGTTCTCGCGTTGGCGTTGGTCGCCAACGCATCCGGTGGAACGCCACATGACGGCGCCGTCTTGGCATCGGCCACCGCGGCTTCGGGCTACGAGATCGTGGAGCTCGTTCGCGGCGCACCGCTCCACCTGGCCGGCGGGGCGTACGCCGGTCCGGACGGCCACCTGTACGTGGCGAGCATCTTCGGCGGGGAGATCGTCGTCCTCGACGTCGACAGCGGCGAGATCGTCGGTCGCCTCGGTCCCGACGACGGGGTGCTGGGTCCCGACGACCTGGCGTTCGGCCCCGACGGCTCGCTGTACTGGACCGACATGCTCGTGGGCGAGGTGGGGCGGCGAACCCCCGACGGCGCGGTGACGAAGCAGTTCGTGGCGCCCGGCGTCGCCTCCATCACGTTCGCCGATGACGGTCGGCTCTTCGTCGCGCTCAACGGCATGGGCGACGGCCTGCTCGAGCTCGACCCCGACCTGCTCGCGCCGCCGCGGTCGATCGTGGTCGCCAGCGAGGAGACGCCGTATCCGCTTGGCTTCTTCAACGCCTTCGAGTTCGGGCCGGACGGCCGACTGTACGGCCCGCTGCTGATGGCGGGCATGGTCATCGGGTTCGACGTCGACAGCTGCGAGGGAACGTCGAGCCCCTGGGACGACTGCGACGTCCGCGTGCTCGCGTCGGGGTTCCACTCGCCGGTGGCGGCGAAGTTCGACCCGCACGGCGTCCTGCACGTGCTCGAGGCGGATACGGGCGAGGTGTTCGCGCTCGACGTCGAGACCGGTGACCGGACCGTGGTCGCCGTGGTCGACGAAGGCCTCGACAACTTCGCCTTCGACGCGAGCGGCCGGATGTTCGTGACGAACGCGACCGACGGCTCGGTGACGGAGGTGCTCGCCGGAGGCCTGCTGCGCGTGGTGAGCCCCGGCGGCCTCATCGCGCCCTGTGGCGTGGCCGTCCTCGAGAGGCCCGGCGGCGGCGCCTCGGTGTTCGTGGCCGACGTCATCCGGTTGTGGGAGTACGACGCCGTGACGGGTGCGCTGATCGGCTTCACCAAGGGCGACATGACCGGGCAGCGGCTGCTGCGGCCGACCGCCGCGTGGGCCGACGGTCCTCGCCTGGTCCTGACGAGCTGGACGGTGGGTGGCGTCCAGGTGGTCGACCCGTGGTCCGGCGAGGTCCTGGAGCGGTACGCGGCCGGCTTCCCTTACGAGGCGGTGCGCGTCGGCGCCGACCTGGCGATGGTCGACCTGATGGCCGGCGGCGTCGTGTGGGCGAGCACCGGCGAGCCGATCCTGCCGATGGACGACCAGCGGGTGTTCCTGCCCGTGGGGCTCGCCACCGACGGCGAGCTCCTGTGGGTCTCGGACTGGGCGACGGGGATGGTGTGGCAGGTCGCGTTCGACGACACCGATCCCCTGCCGATCGCGTTCGAGATGGCGAACCCTGAAGGCCTCGCCTTCGACGGCGAGGGTGGCCTGCTGGTGGTCGAGTCCGGCGCGGGGCGGCTGTCGCGCATCGACCTCGCCACGGGTGGGGTCGAGGAGATCGCCACCGGCCTCGAGCTCGGCCTGCCGGCCATCGCCGGCATCCCGCCCGCCTACCTGCCGAACGGCGTCGCGGTGGACGCCTCCGGCGCCATCTACGTGACGGGGGACGTCGGGAACGTGCTCTACCGGATCACGAGGCGCTGACCCCGTCGCCGCCCTGCGGCGCTACACTCCGGCATGCCCGCAGACGACGCCCCCGCGCCCGGCGCCCGGCCGTCCATCGGCCGCGCCGGGCGCCGCTCGGGGACGCCGACGCCCGCCGGCGCGAGGCGGTGGCGCCGTCAGCCGCGGCTTCGGTCGGCTCCCTCGTCGTCCAGGACCGCTTCGCGGTAACGCGCCGCCATCGTCGCCAGCACCTCGTCCAGCGGGCGTGCGCGCAGCGCCTGGTTGAAGATCTCCACCTCGATGGGGCCGCGGTAGCCCGCGGCGTCGACCGCTTGGCGCATGGCGCGCAGGTCGATGACGCCGTCGCCCATCATGCCGCGGCCGTCGAGCACGTCGGGGAGCGGCACGATCCAGTCGCTGACGTGGAAGCCGAGGGTGTGGCGGGCGGCGGCCGCGATCTCCTCGCTCAGCCTTGGGTCCCACCACACGTGGTAGGCGTCGACGATCACGCCCACGGCGGGGGAGTCGAGGCGCGCGGCCAGGGCGCGGGCCTCGCCCAGCGTGGTGATCACCGACCGGTCGGCGGCGAACATCGGGTGCAGCGGCTCGATGCCGAGCCGCACGCCGCGCGAACGCGCGTGGGGCTCGATGGTGGCGATGCCGTCGGCGACCATCGCGCGGGCGCCCTGCAGGTCGCGGTCGGGGAGGCCGCCGCACACGAGCACGAGCACGCCGGCGCC
>JAHYJQ010000341.1 GCA_019429025.1 Trueperaceae bacterium
CCGCGCAGGCAGGCCGTGTCGACGCCGACCCACCAGGTCGGGACGCCGTCGATCTCCACCGGCCCCTCGAAACGGAAGCGCTGCGCGAGGCGGAACGCCCGCCACGTGAAGCCGTCGGGGTGCCAAGCGGTGCCGGCGTCGTCGATCTCGAGGAGCCGGTGGGCCTCCAGGAGCGCGGTCCAGCCAAGGTGGGCGGTGGGCGGACGGGGAAGCGGTTCGTGGCCAGTGGGCGGTTGGCGAGAGTCGTTCCTGAGTTTGGCGCGCGACATGCCCCAAGGGTGTCCGGAGGACCGCGCTCAACCGAGTTGACCCGGATCCCCAAGCCGTGGTGTGTCGCACGCCCGGCTCCCTGTCTCCCCGTCGCCTCAGCCCCCGCAACCACCGGACCACGCAACGACGCGGTCGCCACACGGCGACGAAGCATCCAAGGGGACCTGCCACCCCCACATACGTCCCAACACCGCATTGGCGGCGATCGCAAACCGGCGAGTGGGGACATCGGTGACGTCAGCGAGCATCCCCCACGAGGTGCGCCTGCCTCATGGAGACCTGCGGGTCGTCGCGGTTCCGCTGCACTACGCGCTCGCGAGAGCGTTCGCTGCCGCGCGCGATGCGGTGTTCGCCGAGACGTACCTCGTGGGTGTCGCGGAACTGCGCGATCGCCTGCACGCGGTGCTCGCGAACGAACCCGTGGGCGGCAGCGTCCTCACCGACACGGCACGGAGGCAGGTGCCCCCAGGAATGGCGAAGACCCCGGACTAAGCCGGGGCCCCGTACTTCGAATCTAGTGCGTGCATCCCTTTGCCGTCAATGCCCTGGTCGGATCCAGGTCTCGCGGTTCCTTCGGTTGGGGGGAGACGCCCATGTTCGTGCTCGATCGCTTCTCCACCGCCGGCCCTACGGTCCCGAGTGCTCCGGCGACATCGCCGTGTCCAACGTGATCCAGAGCGTCTCCGCCTTCGTCGTCACAGACGCCGGCGCCCAACGGTCGTTCGACACCGTCCTCGAGAAGGGCATCGCCAGCAGCCGGGCCCACCGGTGATCGGCGCCGCGTACCCAGTACGTACGGGATGCCGATGAGCACCGACCGATGTAGGGCGACGCCGCTCGGTGGCCGCTTCAGCGAGGTGCACGACACGGGCTGGCGGAGCACGACGGCGAACGAAGAGGTTCGGAACCCGCTACGCGGTTGCAGGCGGCTTCTCCGGACCAGACTCTCATCCGCGTCCCGGCATTCTGCCGTACATTCGCCGTAAGGAGGGCGTCATGACCACCACCGCGAACCACGAGGCGCGCGACGTCCGCCTCGAAGCGCGCGTGCCGCCCGAACTCAAGGCGATCGCCCAACGGACCGCGGCGCGGCGGGGCCTGAGCCTCAGCTCGTTCCTCTGCCAGGCCCTGTGGAACGAGATCGAGCGCGCCAGCGATCAGCACCGCGTCATCGCGTTGAGCGTGGCCGACAGCGCGGCCGTCGACGCCGTCCTGGCCGACCACGAGCCGCCGAACGAGGCGATGCGGGCGGCCGTCGCCAGCTACCGCGAGCGCTACGGCCACTGAGTGCGACCGGCCCTCCGCATCGAGCCGCTCGACGCGACGCACGACCGTCGGCTTCCACACGCTGAGCAACCCGTCGTCGAGAGGCATCGGCTGACGAGATCGACCCGAGACCGTGTCCCTGGGTACGTGAGCGTACCCGTCACGCTCCTCGGCTCGGCAGGATGGGCATCGACTGCTCGACCGCAGGTCGAGGGTAGGGCAACGACCTGGTCATCGACGCCACGCGACCCGTCCTCGTCTACGCATCGGCGGGCGGCAGCCACCTGATCGTCGCCCAAGAACGGCACGTTGACGTAGCCACCTTGGCACGAGCCGGGCTCCGCGCTGTCGGGGAACCGCGAACGCCTAACGTCGCGCATGAAGGTCCGCGACATCCTTCGGTTGCTCGAACGCGATGGCTGGTTCGTCGTCCACCACCGGGGCAGCCATCGTCAACTCAAGCATCCGACGAAGCCTGGCCGGGTTACCGTCGCCGGACACCACGGCGATACGCTGCCACCCGGTACGCTGAACTCGATCATGAAGCAGGCCGCCCTGCGGAAACGAGGTCGTCCAGTGCGGGGGTACGTCGTCGTCATCGAACGGGCGGAGGACAACTACGCCGCCTACGTTCCCGATCTGCCTGGTTGCGTCGCGACCGGCGCCACGCAGCGCGAGGTCGAAGACCGCATCCGGTCCGCGATCGCGCTGCACCTTGCAGGCCTTCGCGCCGACGGCCTCGCGGTCCCGGAGCCCACCAGCCGCGTCGCGGTCGTCGAACCCGCCACCGCCTGATCCCGCGGCTTTCGCCCGCCACGTACCCCCACGCACGCGGATCGGCTGCGGGCGCCGTGGGGAGGTACCGCCATGCCCCGCCGTGGAGCGCTGGACCTCTCGCCAAAGGAACTCCCCCGTCCAGCCTGGATCCCGCACGCGGACCCGTTGGCACCGACCCAGCCCGCCGATCACGGGCAGCGCCGCCGCCCTAACCTGTCGTATGCACCCAGATCGCCCATCATTGCCGCGCATCGCGCGTACCCACACCACCGCCCTCGCACCTGCTATCCTTACCTTGACAATAGGGGGTAAGGAATGCGCCGGACCGCCACCATGACGAGCAAGGGCCAGGTCACCGTCCCCATCGAGGTGCGGCGCCGGCTCGGGCTCCGGCAGGGCGACCACGTCGCGTTCGACGTCGAGGACGGCGTCGCCACCCTCAGGCCGGTACCGGCCGAGCCGGACGCCTTCGACGCCTACGCCGGCGCGCTCGCCACGCCCCCCGACGAGGCCGCCGTCCGCGATTGGCTGCGCGACCTGCGCGACGACGACTGATCGTGCGCACGGCCGTCGACAGCAACGTCATCGTCGCGCTCTGGTCGCGTGAGCCGACCGCGTCGCGCATGGCGAGGCTGTTGCGCGACGCCCGCGCCACCGGACCCCTGGTCGTGTCGGCGCCCGTGTGGGCCGAGTTGCACGCCGCCCCGGGCGCCACCGACGAGTTCGTGGCGCGCTTCCTCGCCGACACCGGCATCGGGGCCGACCTGGACCTCGGCGAAGCCGTCTGGCGTCGCGCTGCCATGGCGTACGCGGCCTACGCGGCGCGACGCCGCGCCTCGGCGGGTGGCGAACCCAAGCGCCTGCTCGTCGACTTCCTGGTCGGCGCGCACGCCCACGAGCG
>JAHYJQ010000342.1 GCA_019429025.1 Trueperaceae bacterium
GGTGGGGGCGGCGTTCACGGCGGGGACGCGATGTCCGGGGCGATCACCTCCTCGGGGGCAGGCCTCGGCCGCATGCGCGGCGGGGCGGCGGGGTCGTGGGACCGCGGGGCGGCGGTCGACGCGCGCACGACGAGCGTGGGCGTCACCCGCAGGACGGGCTCGGTCGGGTCGGGGGCGCCGCCCAAAATCAGGCGCGCGGCGGCGCGGCCCATCTCGCGCCCCGGCTGGCGGACGGTGGTGAGCGGCGGGCACAGGTAGCGCGCCCAGGTGAGGTCGTCGAAGCCGACGACGCTGAGGTCGTCGGGCACGGCGATGCCGCGCCTGTGGGCGGCGTGGAGCAGGCCGACGGCCATGCGGTCGCTGGCGCAGAAGACGGCGGTGACGTCGGGGTCCTCGAGGACGATCGCGGCGGCCGCCTCGCCCCCCTCCTCGGTGAAGGCGCCGCCGACGATCGGCCCCGGCTCCAGGCCCGCCTCCGCCATCGCGGCGAGGAAGGCTTCGCGGCGCTCGACCCCGTCGCGGCGGGTGCCGGCGAGGTGGGCGATGCGCCGGTGGCCGGCGGCGACGAGATGCTCGACCGCGGCGCGCACGCCGGCGGCGTCGTCGAGCCGCACCTGCGGCGCATCGTCGTCCGGACCGTCGCGCTGCACGTGGGCGACCGGCACGCTGCCGGCCGCCGCCCGCAGTTCGGCGGTCTGCAGGCGTGAGCCGATGAGGACCAGGCCGTCGACCTGGCGGGCGCGCAGGAGCTCGATCGCGCGGCGCTCCGCGGCGGGCTCGAGGTGGTCGGTCACCAGCATGGCGTGCATGCCGTGCTCGTCCAGCACGTCCTCGATGCCACGGGCCATCTGGGCGTACAGGGGACCGACCAGGTCCGGGAGGACGACGCCGACGAGGCCGCTGCGGCCGGTCACGAGGCCACGGGCGACGTCGTTGCGGCGGTAGCCGAGGCGCGCGACGGCCGCCTCGATGCGCCCGCGCGCCGCCGCGCTGACCACGCCCCCGTTGAGGGCGCGCGACACGGTCGCGATGGAGGCGCCTGCCTCCCTGGCGACGTCGTGGATGGTCGGGCGCGTGCGCGACACTCGTGGACCTCCCGGAGCGGCCACGGGCCGCCGGTGTGGAAACGTTTACAGTCCGTTGTCTCGTAGTATGCCCGGCCGAACACGCGCCGTCAAGTTCGCAGGTCGCAGGGGTCTCGGCGGTGGCTCGCCGGCGCGCCACCCCGCGCAACGGCCCGCCGCCAGAGACGGCGCGCCGACGAATCAGTCGGGACCGGGCGCCACGGCCACCACCGCGCCCGCGTGGGCCGCGACGCGCACCGGGCCGAGCGCGACGTTCGACACGCCGAGGCCGAGCGCGCGCGTCAGCGTGGCCGCGTCCAGCGGGTAGCGCGCGCCGGCCACGCTGACGCGCGCCTCGCGATCGAGCGCCAGCAAGCTGAAGCGTTCGCCCGCGCGCAGCGGCAGCTCCCGCGCCTCGCCTGGACGCAACGGCCACACCGCGCGCCGTCCGTCGAGCACCTCGAGCGTGGCGCCGGCGGCGTGGCGCGCCTGCACCACCAAGACGGTCGCCAGCGTCTGGTCGAGGCGGCCGCTCAGCCCGCCCACGACCGTGATCCACGTGGCGCCGCGCGCCGCCGCAGCGTCCAGCGCCAGTTCCAGGTCGAGGGCGTCCTTGTCGGTCGGGTGGCGCTCGACGGCCAGCCCCGCGTGTGCCGCGAGCGTCGCGTCAGAGACCGAATCGAGGTCGCCGACCAGCAGGTCGGGGGTGAGCCCGAGCGCCGCGGCGTGGCGCAGCCCGCTGTCGGCCGCGACGACCAGGTCCGCCCCCGCCAGCGCTGCCCGCAGGGCGTCGTCCGCGTGCACGGCGCCGCCGACCAGCACCAGGGCGCGGCGTGGCGCGCTCACCCGCCATCACCCCAGCGGCGCCATGCCTCGTCGGGGGCCTCGAGGATGCCGGCGGTGCCCGGACGCGGCGCGCAGCCGCCGAGAAGCTCGCGCGGTCGGGCGAGCCACGCCACCCGAGCGCCCCAGGTGGGCACCTCGAGCTCCAGGCGCCAGCCGTCGCGGACGGGGGAGGCGGCGACGCAGGTGGCGGCGGTGCCGTCGGCCTGCGCGCCGCCCGCCGCCCGCCAGCGCGCCCGCTCGGCCAGCAGCAGCGCCGCCGCCGGCGCCCCCGGCAACCGTGCCGCCTCGGCGCCCTCCCACACGTTCTCGTGCCCGACGAAGCGGGCCGTCCAGGGGTCCGTGGGCCGCGCCATGAGCTCGTGCGGCGCGGCGACCTGCACCAGCCGCCCCTCGCGCAGCACGGCGATGCGGTCGGCGATCGCCAGCGCCTCGTCGAGGTCGTGCGTCACGAACAGGGCGGCGCTGCCGAGCTCGCGCAGCCAGCCGGCGACCTCCAGCGACAGGCGCGTGCGCAGGCCCGGGTCGAGGCTGGCGAAGGGCTCGTCGAGCAGCACCAAGGGCGGCTGTGGCGCCAGCGTGCGCGCGAGCGCGACGCGCTGCCGCTCCCCGCCGGAGAGGCGGTCGACGTCGTCGCCGGCGCGGTCGGCGAGGCCGACGCGGGTCAGCCAGGCGTCCGTGCGCGCGCGCCGGACGGCGGCCGACGCGCGCGCCTCGACCAGCCCGAAGGCGACGTTGCCCGCCACGTCGAGGTGGGGGAAGAGGGCGTGGTCCTGGAAGACGACGCCGACGCCGCGGCGGTGCGCCGGCAGCTCGTGCAGCGCGCGCCCCGCGGCCCGCACGTCGCCCGCGGCCGGCACCAGGCCCGCCACCGCGCGCAGCAGCGAGCTCTTGCCGCAGCCCGACGGCCCGACCAGCGCGACGATCTCGCCCGCCTCGACGCGCAGGTCGACGTCGGCGAGCGCGACCGTGGCGCCGTAGCGAACGCCGAGGCGCTCGAGCTCCAGGGCGGGGCCTGTTGGGGGCATCGGCGCGAGCGTACCGCGGCCGGCCGGCGGGATGCCCTCCCGGCGCGCGCCCGTGGCGCCATCGCCCCGCCCGCCACCGCGGGCAGCGCGTTCCGGGCCGCTCAGAACGGCTCCGTGCCGCGTCGGCGGCCACCCGCGCGGTCGATGAGCGCGACGCTCGCGCCCACCAGCACGGCCAGCAGCCCCGCCAGGGCCAGCGCCTCGGCGTAGCTCCCCGCCCCCGGACGGCCCAGGC
>JAHYJQ010000343.1 GCA_019429025.1 Trueperaceae bacterium
ACCGCGACCGCGTCGACATCATCGCCGCGGGCGCGGTGGTCGTGGCGGAGGTGGTCGCCGCGCTGGGCGTCGACGCGCTGCGGGTGTCCGGCCAGGGCCTGCGCGAGGGCCTGTTCTACCCGTTCCTGTTGCCCGAGTCCCCGGAGCACCTGCTCGACGACGTGCGCGGCTTCTCGGTGCTCAACCTCATGCGCCAGTACCACGACGACCCGGCGCACAACGGCCACGTGCGGGCGCTGGCGCTGGCGCTCTACGACGGCCTGCGGCCGTGGCACCCGTTCGGTGGCGGCGAGCGCGAGCTCCTGGGCCACGCGGCCTGGATCCACGACATCGGCATGGCGGTGGACTACTACCGCCATGAGCACCACGGGCTGGCGCTGACGCTGGGCAGGGCGCTGCCCGGCTTCAGCCACCGGGAGCAGGTGCTCCTCGCCCTGCTGGTCCGCTACCACCGCAAGGGCAGCCCAGGCGCCGACGGCTTCGGGGCGGTGCTCGAGCCGGGCGACGGCGAGCGCCTGCGGCTGCTGGCCGGCGTCCTGCGCCTGGCGGAGTACCTCGAGCGCGGCAAGGCGCAGCGGGTGACGGGCGTGGAGGTGCGGGCCGAGCGCGACGCGATCGTCGTGCGGGCGCGCTCCGAGGGGGACGTCCACGTCGAGGTAGAGGCGGCGAACCTGCGCCGCGACCTGTTGGCGCAGGCCCTTGGCCGGCCCCTGCGCGTGGTCGGACGCGACGACGTCGACGGTGCGCCATGAGCCGGGCGTTCGCCGGGCCGGCGCCCCTGGAGCGAGGGCGCGTGCGCGTCAAGGTCTGCGGCGTCACCCGGCCGGAGGACGCGATCGCCGTCGAGGCCGCGGGCGCGGACGCGGTGGGCGTCATCTTCGCCGCGGGCTCGCGCAGGCGGGTCGACGTGGCGCGGGCGGCCGAGGTGCTCGCCCCCCTCGGTCCCTTCGTGACCCGGGTCGGGGTCTTCGTGTCCCCCACGGCGGACGACGTCCTGGCGGCGGTGGGCGCGCTGCGTCTCCATGCGGTCCAGTTGCATGGGGAGCTCGCGGGCGGGGACGGCGCGTTCTTGGCGGCGCTGCGGGGGCGCGTCGCCGTGATCCGGGCGGTCGCCTGGTCGCCGGGGCTCGACCTCGACGCATGGGCGCGGTCGCCGGCCGATGCCTTGCTCGTCGACGGTCCCCGCGCCGGCAGCGGGCGGCCGTTCGACTGGGCGGGGGCCCACGGCCTGCGTCGCCTCTCGAGCTGGGTCCTGGCCGGCGGCCTGACGCCGGAGAACGTCGCGCAGGCGATCGCGCGGCTCGCGCCGCCGGCGGTCGACGTGGCGTCGGGCGTGGAGTCGGCGCCGGGCACGAAGGACGCCCGGAGGTTGGCGGCCTTCATGGCCGCCGTCCGTGGTGCCGAGGCGGGGCTCGGCCGGGGTCGCCGGTCCCCGGGCGCGGCCGACGGCGTGGTCTGATCCGCCCCTCACGCGCGTCCCGCGTTATCCACAGATCGGCGGAGTTCTCCACAGCGATGTGGAGAACCGGCTCTCCGCTGTCGGGAAGCCGCTCACAGACGGCGCAAACCCAGCAGGCGCGTCCAGCACGTGTTTTCTACGCTTCGCCCCGAACGCCGCTCGCCTACCAGAGAGCCACCGGCTTGTCAAGTGCCGCCCGGTTATCCACAGCCTCGTACGCGCATGCACGACCCGGCCCGCCTGCAACGCGACCACGGCGGGCCGACGCGACGCGTCGTAGGATGAGGCGCACTCGAGGAGGCCCCATGCATGTGATCAACATCTCCGATGCCCGCCGCTTCTCGCTCGCCCGCGTCGAGCGGCGTCCGCTCGTCGACGCGCCCGACCTGCGCGTCGAGCTCGTCTGCTTCGAGGCCGGCCAGCGCGAGGAGGAACTCGACGTCGCGGCTACCGTCAGCTACCAGGTGCTGGAGGGGGAGGCCCTCGTTCGCGCCGGCGACGAGGTCGTGCGGCTCGGCAAGGGGAGGTTGCTGCGCGTCGACCCGGGGACCGTGCACACGCTGGAGAACGCCGCCGGTGGCCTGCTGGTCGTGCTGTCGACGCGCGCCGGCTGAGCACGCGGGGTAGACGACCGATCGGGGGCCGCCAGTGAGCGTCAGCTTCGCTGCGCCAGCGTTCCTGGCCCTCCTCGCCACGCTGCCGCTGGTCGTGTGGTGGCACGTCACGCGGCTGCGCCACCGGCCCAGGCCGGTGGCCGCCCTGTTCCTGTGGGAGCAGGCCCTGCGCGACGCCGCCCGGCGGCGGCGCTGGCGGCCGACCTGGTCGCTGCTCCTGCAGCTGCTGGCCGTCGCCGCCGCCGCGTTCGCGTTGACGCAGCCGAGCGTGAACTGGCAGGGTCCCCCCGACCTGGTGATCGCGCTGGACGCCGGTGCGCGGATGCGGGCCGTCGACCCCGAGGGCGAGCGCGCCGCCCGTGCCCGCGAGGTCGTCCTGGACCTCGCCGAGCGCGCCGGCGCCGTGGCCCTCGTGCGGGTCGGGGCCGTGCCGGAGCTGGCGCTGGCCTTCACCCGCGACCGTGGCGCGCTGCGCGCCGCCCTCGACGCCTTCGAGACCGGTGATGCCGACGTCGACGTCGAGCGTGGCCTCGACCTGGCGCGGAGCGTCGCGGACGGCCGGTCGATCGCCTGGGTGAGCGACGATCCGGGCCCGCCGTTGCCGGGCATCACCCGCGTGGGCGTGGCCGGCAGCGGTCGCAACGTCGGCATCGTCGCCTTCGACCTCGGCATCCAGCAGGCGTTCGTCGCCGTCGTGTCGGATCACCCGCGGCCCGTGTCGGTCGGTGTGGTGCTCGAGCGCCTCGACGGCTCGCTGGTGGCGAGCACCGAGCTGCTCGTGCCGGCCGGTGGCCGCGCCAGCGCCACGTTCCCGGTCGACGTCGTCGGCGAGATCGTGCGCGCCCGTCTCGACCTCGGGCCGCTCGCCGACGCCCTGGCGCTCGACGACGTCGCGTACGCCGGTCGCCGCGCCCTGCGGGTGGTGATGGACGAGGACGAGCCAGCGCTGCGGCGGGCGCTCGGCGCCGTGCCCGGGGTCGAGGTGCAGGTGACGGGCGCCGCGCGCTTCGTGGCTGCCGACCTGCGGGTGCTGACCGGCGTCGCGCCGGACGGGCTGCGGCCGGGCGACCACCTCCTCCTGCCGGCGCCCGTGGCC
>JAHYJQ010000344.1 GCA_019429025.1 Trueperaceae bacterium
GGCACACGATGCGGGCGACCGCGGCCGCCGACCGGGCCACGCTCGTGCGTTCGGCGCGCGGCCGGCTCGACGCGCTGGTGGCCTCGGGCGCGACGACGGTCGAGGTGAAGTCCGGCTACGGCGGGACGCCGGCCGCCGAGGTCGCCTCGCTCGAGGCGATCGCCGCGCTGGCCGGCGACGTCCGGGTGCGCGTCGTTCCCACCCTGCTCATCCACGTCCCAGACCCCGACGATCGCGACGGCCACCTGCGCGCGGTCGTCGAGCGCCTGCTCCCCGAGGTGGCCGCGCGCGGCCTCGCCCGGCGGGTCGACATGTTCGTCGAGGCGAGCGCGTTCACGGTCGCGGAGGCCGAGCGCGTGCTGCGCGCCGCGCTGGCGCTGGGTCTCGACGTCACGCTGCACGCCGACCAGTTCCACCGCGTCGGCGGCGTCGAGCTGGCCGCCCGCCTCGGCGCCCGCTCGGTCGACCACCTGGAGGCGTCGGGGCCCGAGCAGGTCGCCGCCCTCGCCGCCGCCGGCGGCCGCACGGTGGCGACGCTGCTGCCCGGCGCTTCCTTCGAGCTGGGGACGCCCCACGCGCCGGGCCGCGCGCTGATCGACGCCGGCGTGCCGGTCGCGGTCGGCAGCGACCTCAACCCAGGCTCGAGCCCCGTGTACGCGACGTCGCTCGCACTGGCGCTCGCGCTGCGTCTCAACGGCCTGCGGCCCGCGGAGGCGCTGACGGCCGGCACCGCCAACGCCGCCGCGGCGCTGGGGCTCCGCGACGTTGGCTGGCTCGGGCCAGGCGCGCGGGCCGACCTCGTCGTCGTCCCCGACCGCGACGCCCGCGCCCTGGTGGTGGGGTTGGGCGGCCCGCGGCCGCTCGAGGTGTGGGCGGCGGGGCGGCGCGTCGTCCCGGCCGACGGCGCGCGGGACGGGTGGCGCGCGTGAGGGCCGAGGGAGGCGACGTGAGCGAGCGGACGGTGGTCCTCGACCGGCGGCTGAGCCTGGACGACTTCGTGGCCGTCGCGCGGGGCGGCGCCCGCGCGGCGCTGTCCGACGCGGCCCGGGGCCGGCTCGACGACGCCCGCGCCCTGGTCGAGCGCATGGTCGCCGAGGGCGCCCCGGTGTACGGGGTCAACACCGGCTTCGGCAAGTTCCAGAGCGTGCGCATCCCGGCCGGCGAGCTGCGGGCGCTGCAGCGCAACCTCGTCCTGTCGCACGCGATCGGCGTAGGCGCCCCGTTCCCGACCGAGGTGGTGCGCGGCATGCTGCTGCTGCGCGCGCAGTCGCTGGCGCTGGGCGCGTCCGGGGTGCGGGCGGAGCTGGTCGAGCGTCTGCTCGAGCTGCTGAACCTGCGCGTGCATCCGGTCGTCCCGTCGCAGGGGTCGGTAGGCGCCTCGGGCGACCTGGCGCCGCTGGCCCACCTGGCGCTGGCCGTCATCGGCGAGGGCGAGGTCGAGCACGGTGGCGCCGTTCGCCCCGCGGCCGACGTGCTCGCCGAACGCCGCCTCGCGCCGCTCGAGCTGGAGGCGAAGGAGGGGCTGGCGCTGGTCAACGGCACCCAGGCGATGGCCAGCCTGCTGGCGCTGGTGCTGGTCGACGCGGCGGTGCTCGTCACCACCGCCGACGTCGCCGCCGCGATGACGGTCGAGGCGCTCAAGGGGAGCCACCGGCCCTTCGACGAGGCGGTCACGCGGCTTCGCCCGCACCCGGGCGCGATCGAGGTCGCCGGCAACCTGCGTGCCCTGCTGCGCGACTCGGCGATCGAAGCCTCGCACGCCGACTGCGACAAGGTGCAGGACGCGTACTCCCTGCGCACCGCGCCGCAGGTGCACGGCGCGGTGCGCGACGCGCTGCGCCACGCCCGCGGCGTCCTCGAGGTCGAGTTCGGCTCGGTCACCGACAACCCGCTGCTGCTGGTGGACGAGGGCCGGGCGGTCTCGGCCGGCAACTTCCACGGCGAGCCGCTCGCGCTGGCCGCCGACCACGTCAAGCTGGCGCTCGCCGAGCTCGCCAACATCTCGGAGCGGCGCGTCGAGCAGATGCTCAACCCCGCGCTGTCGGGCCTGCCGGCGTTCCTGGCCGCCGACGGCGGCCTCGACTCGGGCCTCATGGTCAGCCAGTACACGGCCGCCGCGCTGGTCAGTGAGAACAAGGTGCTGGCGCACCCGGCGTCGGTCGACTCGATCCCCACCAGCGCCAACCAGGAGGACCACGTCTCGATGGGCACGATCGCCTGCCGCCAGGCGCGCGAGGTGCTGGAGAACGCCACCTGGGTCATCGCCATCGAGGTCATGTCGGCGGCGCAGGCGCTCGACTTCCACGCGGGCCTCGCGCCCGGTGTGGGCGTCGCCGCCGCCTACGCCCGCGTGCGCGCGGCGCTGCCGCACCTCGAGCACGACGTCTACCTGCGGCCGGGGCTCGACCGGGTGCGGGCGTTGGTGCAGGGCGGGGCGTTGGTGCGGGCGGCGGAGAGGGCGGCCGGTGCGCTTCGCTGAGGTGCTCGCCGGGCTGCGCGCCACGCTGATGGCGCTGCGCAACCCCGCCTTCGCGCGCCTCTACCTGGCGCAGCTCGTGCACCTGCTGGGCGACGCGCTGGTGTGGGTGGCGCTGGCCCTGCTCGCGTTCGAGCTGGCGGGCGAGCGGGCGGCGGCGGTGCTCGGCATCGCGTTGACGCTGCGGGTGACGGCCTTCGTGGTGCTGTCGCCCTTCGCGGGCGTGCTGGCCGACCGCGTCAGCCGCAAGGCGATCATGGTGACGGCGCTGCTGGCGCGCATGGGGGTGCTGGCGGGCCTGGCGGTCGCGAACAGCGAGGCCCAGCTCTACCTGGCCATGCTGGCGATGAACGCCCTGACGGCCTTCTTCACGCCCACC
This sequence comes from Trueperaceae bacterium, assembly GCA_019429025.1. GTDB lineage: Bacteria > Deinococcota > Deinococci > Deinococcales > Trueperaceae > JAABTL01. The sequence continues at coordinate 2,856 of JAHYJQ010000344.1, forward strand.
TACCAGGCGTCGGTGCCCGCGGTGACGACGCGCGCGGAGTACCCCAAGGCGATCTCGCTGTCGGGCGCCACCTTCGAGCTCCTCGGGGTGCTCGGCCCCGGGCTGGCGGGAGGCCTGGCGGTCGCGTTCGGCGGGCGCTCGCTGTTCTGGGTCGCGGCGGCCACGCTGGTGGTGTCCGCCGGCCTGGTGCTCAGCCTGCGCCGGCGGCTGGACGAGGCGACGCCCGAGCCCGACGCGGCCGCGGGGGATGCGGGCGCGGGATCGGCGGGCGCGGAGGCCGCGGCCGCCGCGCCGGA
>JAHYJQ010000345.1 GCA_019429025.1 Trueperaceae bacterium
CCCCCGCCATGTCGCGGAGGCGCTGGCCGGCGCCCTTCGGGCGCACGCCCTGCGGGCGCGCGGAACGGCTGCACGCCCTTAGGCAAGCTCACTGCGGGCGCGCGGCTGAGCGCGCGCCCGCGGGGCGACCTCGGGTCAGGGCAGGCCGGCGGCCAGCACGGCCCCGACGATCTCGGTCCAGGAGACCGCACCGTTGGCGACGATGCGCGATGAGGCGAGCTCGGGCTGGCTGAGCGCCACGCCCGCGATCGCGAACACCCCGTCGGGACCGAATTCGGTGACGGGCTCCTCCGCGGGGCCCCCGGGCTCGCCCACGACGATGCGCATGGCCATCCCGTACGACTCGTGCGGTCCACACCAGATGTCGTAGGTCCCGGGGACGTCGAAGGTGTAGCTCCACGACTCGCCGATGGGCACGACGGGCGAGGAGAACGGGGGCACGCCGTCGGGCACGCGGTGGGTCTTGACGTGCTGGCCGTGGTACGCGGTCGCGGTGTGGTGCGGGCTGGCCGCGACGAAGGTCACGGTGTCGCCGGGCTGCACCAGCAGACCGACGGGCTCGAAGAAGAACATCGGTACGGGCCGGCCCTCGACCTCCTCGATGTGCATCATCACGTCGTGGTTCTGCTGCGCCAGAGCGACGGAGCCGAACGCGGCGACGGCCACGAGCGCGGACAGGGCGAATCGGACGGTATGAATCACGGGCACCTCCATCCGGACGGGGGTCGCACTGCGCCGACCCGTCAGGCTGGACCCACCCTACCTGGGGGGCGTTCCAACGCCGTTCCACCCCGCGCGTCCGCCCGGACTCGTGCCAGGATCGCGTCGGCCAAGGCACCCAGGTCGACCTCACCCGGGTCGCCGAACGCGCACCCATCGCCCGCCGGCGCGCCCGCGTCGCCCGGGTCGAGGGCGCCCACGAGCCCCTGCGCCCCCTTCTCCAGGGCCGCCTCCCGCCCCCGCGCGAGAGCCGCGATGTGCCGCGCCAGCGCCAGCGCCAGCGCCTCCCGTGGCACCCCCTCGGCGCGCCAGGCCCGCGCCAGCGCGAGCAGCGCCGTGAGGGTGGCGCGCACGGAGTCGGCCCGGCGAGCGAGCGCGAGCGCCTGGTGCGCCCGCGGCGCGGCCCGCCGCGGGTCGCCCCTGGCGCTGGCGAGCTCGGACCAGGCCGCGAGCGCCATGGCACGACTCTCCTCCCAGCCCGGGCGATCGAAGGCCGACACGGCCGTCTCGAGGTGCGCCGACGCCACGGCCGCGTCCCCGGCGGTGGCCTCCAGTTGACCCAGGTGCAGCAGCACCGACGCCTGCCCGGTGACGTCGGCCGCCTCCCGGCGCAGGGCGAGGCTCCGCTCGAACGCCGCGCGTGCCTCGTCGTGCCGCCCTCGCCGCGCGGCCAGCATGCCGAGGTTGTTCCGCACGGCCGCCTCGCGCGCGCCGTGGCCGATGCGCTCGGCGAGCCCCGCGGCCTCGCGCCAGCGCTGCTCGGCCTCGTCGTCCTGCCCGAGCTCGAAGGCGCCGGCGCCGGCGTTGATCAGCGCCACGATCAACGCGTCCGGGTCGCCGTCTCGGCGTGCCTCGAGCAGCGCGGCGTCGTCGTGCGCCAGGGCCTCGGAGACGTCGCCGGCCGACGTCCACAGCAGCGTGGCGAGCCCCGAGTGGGCGGCCGACGCGAGGTCCGGCCGCCGGCGGCACTCGCGATCGCGCAAGAACCCGCGGAAGGCCGCCTCGGCGTCGCGCCCGCGCCCGCTCGCCTGGGCGATCTTGGCCCGCTCGAGGCGGGCCTCGAGCCGCAGGTCGCCGTCGGCGCCCCGCGCCAAGGCCGCGACCTCGCCGGCCACCGCCTGCGGTCGACCGAGGATGCGCTCGGCGGCCGACCAGCGGACCACCACGCGCCCCCACCAGCGCCGCCAGGGGCGCGTGCCGATTGGGTCCGCGCCATCGTCGGAAGGCGCGCCACGCGTCGCCGCATCGCCGTAGACGGCCGCCGCCAGCCCCAGGCGGCCGGCGGTGTGCCAGGCGTGGTCGAGGGGTTCGAGCGAGGCATCGAGCAGGCCGAGCAGCGACGTTCGCCCGACGGCGACCTCGTCGACGACGTGTGCCCACGCGGCACGCGCATCCTCGGTGAGGCCCACGAGCTCGGCGATGGCGTCGGCATGCCCGTCGCCCTTCAGCGCCCGACCCGCGACGGCGGCACGGCCGAGGGCCCAGCGGGCGTGGGCGTCGCGGTCGCTGCGCTCGGGCGGCGGTGCGCTGCGCCTGACCAGCGCGTGCACGTCGTAGCGGGCTGGCCCGACCTGGTGGACGAGCGCGCGGTCGAGCAGCCCCGACAGCCCGACCGCGTCGAGGCCCGCCAGGGCGCGCGCCGCACCGAGGTCGAACGGCCCGCGAATCAACGCCAACCGCCGGGCCGCGCATCGGGCCCCCTCGGGCAGGGAACGCCACGACTCGGCGAGCAGGCGATCGAGGTCGCGGTGGCGATCCGGCACGTCGGCGGCGTCGGAGCGGAACGGATGCTCCTCGAGTCCGAAGCCGCCGAACGCCACGGCTGGGGGCACGCCGCGGGCGGAGCCGGCCGCGAGCTCGAGCGCGAGTGGGTGGCCGTCCAACGCCCGCGCGACGTCGCCGGCCGCGGAGGCGTCGACGTCACTGACCGCGTCGGCATCGAATCCCGCGCGCTCGAGCAGCAGCCGGACGGCGGTGGACCGCCGGACCTCGGCCCTGCCGGCGCCGGGCCGCGGGACATCGAGGCCGCCAACGGGCCAGACCGCCAGCGTCGCCCAGCGCGGCGCTGCGCGTGAGGTCAGCCACACGCGCACCTCGCCCAGGTACGACGCCACCGTGCCCCACCAGCCGTCGATCCCGGCCGCGGCCTCGACCTCGTCGAGCACGAGCAGGCCGCGGCCGCGGGCGACCCACGCCCGCCAGCGCGCCTCGGCACCGCTGACGTCCCAACCGATGGGGAGCGCCGCCGCCACGCGCTCGGCGACCGCCTCACGGCTGTCGGCCCCCGCGAGCGCGACGAACACGACCCCGTACCCGGCTTGCCGCGCGCGCTCGGCCGCCTCGACCGCCAGACGCGTCTTCCCCGACCCGCCGAGCCCGACCAGCGCCACGACCTGAGGGCCCCGACCAGCCAGCGCCCGC
>JAHYJQ010000016.1 GCA_019429025.1 Trueperaceae bacterium
CTGGTACCCGCGGCAGGCGTCACCTTGCCGGCCGACGGCTCGGCGTGCCTCATCGTGGTCGCAACCATCCCGCCGACGGCGACGAACGCCCAAATCGGCCTCGTCAACATCATCGGCACGTCGGTGGGTTCGCAAACCTTGGGTTACCGCCACGGGGTCCAGACCGACGGCGACAACTGGGCGCAGGCCCTCGTCACCACCGGCGCCAACCTGACGGCCAACAAGTCGGCGAACCCCGCGGGCAACGTGAATGTCGAGGACACGATCGCCTACACGATCACCGGCTCCAACAACGGTGGCGGGCCGGCTTCGGGCGTGAGCGTGGCGTACGTGCCCTCTCGCGGTGGGGAAGCCGAAGTCGGCAACGGCATCCTCGTCTATGACCAAATCCCTGCCAACACTGCGTACGTGCCAGAAACGGTCGCGGGCGTGGCGGGTGGCGGCACGATCCCCTTCCGGACCCTCGTCTCAAGCGACGGCGGCAGCACCTGGTACGACAGCGAAGGCGACGTCCCAGGCACCATCGACGCGGTCGCGGTCCTCTTCGAGGGCGTCGACGCGTTCTTCCCGCAGGCAGCCAACTACCAGGTGACCTTCTCCGTGACGGTCACCGCGAACGCCACCGCGGGCACGACCATCGCGAACCAGGGCTTCGTCGACTTCAACGACGGCACCGACGACGTCACCACGCCGACGAACACGACGAGCAACACCGTCAACGCCTCCTACGCGGTGGCGGTCGGGCCGTTCGACAAACCCGTCACGAACGACCTGACGGGCCAGAACACCTATACGGACCCGGTCACCGGCCTCACGTGGCTCGTCGACCTGTCGGGCAGTTACTCCTCCGAGGACGACACCCAGACCACCAACACGACCGTCCATACGGGGCAGACCGTCTCGTTCCGGCAGACGCTCCAGAACATCGGCAACAGCGCCGACAGCTACATCCTGACGGCCAGCCAGGGGTCGTTCGTCACGACCCTCTACCGCTCCGACGGCGTGACGCCACTCTCCGGCCCCATCGGACCCGTCCCGGCCGGCGGCACGTACGACTTCGTCGTCAAGGTGCAGGTGCCCGTCGGCGCCCCCGCGGTCGACTACACGACCGTCGTGACGGCCACGTCCGTCGCCAGCGACGCGTCCGACATCACCACCGACGTGATCCTGGCGCCGCAGTCGGGCTACGCGGTCGATATCGGCGCCCGCGGCTTCGCCGACGGCGACGACATCGACGACGACGTGCTCGGCGCGTACGCCGGCAACCCCGGCACCACCGTGCAGATTCCCATCGAGGTCTACAACTTCGGCTCGTCGCCGGACACGTACCTCCTGAGCTCCTCCTTGCTGCCAACCGGCTGGACCGTGACCTACTCGGTGGATGTGAACTGCGACGGCAGCGCCGACGGCCCCACCGTGACCACCACCGGCATCCTCGGTGCGGGCGTCACGGCATGCTTCATCGCCAACGTCACCATCCCCGCGGGAGCGCCCGCGGCTACGGAGGACATCTCCTTCACGGCGACCGGCCAGACCGGCGGCGCCACGAACACGGTCACCGGCACGGTCTCCGTCAACACCGTCCCGAACCTCGTGATGTTCCCCGACCAGACCGGCACCACGTCACCCGGCGGCGTCGTGACCTACACGCACACGGTGCAGAACCTCGGCAACGCTTCGGCCACGGTCACGATCCCTGCCCAGGGCACCACGGACTTCACCTACCTCTACGCCATCGACAGCGACAACGACGGTGACTTCAGCGACGAGACCTTCTACACGTCGCTCGAGGACCTGCAGGCGTTCATCCTGGCCGCCGGCGCCAGCCAGACCGTCTTCGTCCGCGTCCTCGTGCCACCGACGGCCGTGAACGGCGCCGAGGAGACCGTCACCGTGACGGCCACCGGCACCTACGCGGGGCCGTTCACCGACAGCGCCAGCGTCATCGACCGCACCATCGTCCAGGCCGGCGAGCTCGACCTGTTCAAGAGCGTCCGCACCTGCGCCGACGCGGCCTGCGACACCGTCATCGACGCGACGGGCGCCACGGCCCAGCCCGGCGACTACCTCGAGTACATTGTCGTCGCCAGCAACATCGGCCTCGGTGACCTGACGGAAGTCAAGATCTCCGACCCGCTCCCGGGGTCCACCACGTACGGGTCCGCCTCGGCTACGACGAGCATCCCCGGCACGGTGCTGTACTCGATCGACGGCACCACGTGGGCGACCGCGATGCCGACCCCGGCTCCCGCGCCCGGCACCCTGATCTACGTGGGCGTCGACACCAGCGGCGATACCAGCATCACGAACGCCGACGTCATGGGTCCCGCCCGCACCATCACCCTCAAGATCGTCGTTCAAGTCAACTAACCGCTCCCAGACCGCCTGCCCCCCCCGGATCCGCTGGATCCGGGGGGGCAGGATCCCGCACGCAGCACGAGCACGCCTATCTTGCGGTTCGACCCCTCACCTCTCTCGGCACACGCTGGACGGGACGCGGCACCATATGAATGGCCATCGAGGCACGCGGATACGGGTTGGGACGGTGATGCTGGCGGCGCTGCTGCAACTGGCATGGGCGGCGGGCACGCCGGCCGGGACCGTCATCGTCAACCAGGCCCGGTTCGAGTACCTCCGCGAGGGCACGCCCGCGGAGGGCGTGTCGAACAAGGTCAAGACCGTGGTCAACGCGGTCTGCAGCGTCTCCGTGCTCCCCAACGGCACGCGCTCGGCGCCGGCCTACGTCGTCGACGCGACGCCCGGCGGCACCACCTATCTCGCTTACGCGCTCACCAACACCGGCAACCACGCCCATGCCTTCGCGGTCGAGGCGGTGCAGGTGGGCGGCGCCCCCCTCGGAGAGGGCTCGCTCGCGCTGATCTGGGATCAGGACCTCGACCAGATCGCCGGCGGCGACGAGCCGCTCGTCACGACCGTGGTGGTGCCGGCGGAGGGCACGGTCCAGCTCCTGCTGGCCGTGGCCATCTCGCGTTCGGCGCCGGCGGGCGACGTCGCCGTCAACCTCGTCGCTCGCTGCGGCGGCTACGAGGCCGCCGACGACGACAACGTCTCCGTGGTGCGGGTGCCGCCGGTCGACGCGGTCGTGCCGGTCAAGACCGCCGTCCCCGCGGCGGGCCTGCCGCTCTACCCCGGCGCCCCCGTCCGCTACACGATCGGCTTCACCGCGGAACGCGACCTGAGCGCCGTGGTGGTGCGCGACACCCTGAGCGCCGCGCTCGCCGCGCCCACCTCGTTCAGCGACGGGCTGGTCACCGACGCCGGCAGCGGGCTCAGCGCGGACGTCGTGGGTGCGTACGACGCGGGCAGCCATACGGTGACCTGGACGCTGCCCGCGGTACCTGCCGGGATGGCCGTCGCGCTCGAGCTGATCACGGCGGTGCGCGCCGACGCCGCGCCGGGCGCCACGATCGACAACCTCGCCGGCGTGCGGCACGACGGCGGCCCCGAGACGCCCTCGAACGTCGTCCATCACCCCCTCGCGCCGTTCATCGTCGTGCTCCAGAAGGACGTCGCGCCGCGGCGCGCGCGCGTCGGGGACGAGCTGACCTACACGATCACGATCACCAACCCCCCAGGCAACCCCGACTACGGCGCCGTCACGCTCACCGACGCGCTACCGGCGGAGGTCAGCTACCGGCCCGGCTCCTCGCTGGTCACGCTCCCCGACGGCACCATCTACGGTGCCGAGCCGGTCGCCGACGGCAGGAGCCTGAGCTGGCAGTTGCCGGGCGTCGCGAGCGGTGACCGCCTGCGGGTCACGTTCGTCGTGACCGTCGGCGCCAGTGCGCTGGCCTCGGGCAGCATCGTCAACGTCGCCGCGGTCGAGGTGCGCGACACGTCGCTCACGGCCTCGGCCACCGCGACGGCGGCGGCGAGCGCGGCGGTGGACGCCGGGGTGTTCGAGGGCCGCTCCGTCCTGCTCGGCACGGCCTACGTGGACCTCGACCAGGACGGCCGCTTCGACCAGGAGCGCGACGTGCCCGTCGAGGGCCTGCGCGTCTACCTCTCCGACGGCACCTCGACCGTCACCGACGCCGCCGGCCGGTACGCCTTCACGAGCCTCCGGGCCGGCCTCATGGCGCTCCGCGTCGACGCCACCACCGCGCCGCCGCGGCTCTTCGGCGACACGCGTTCGCAAGACCAGCCCGGTCTGTGGCGCGTGCGACTCCAGCCGGGGGTGATCACGCGCCGCGACGTCCCGTTCTCTCCGCACCGCATGGAGCTGGCGGTCTCGCAGGTCCTGACGGTCGAACGGGGACCCGTGACGCTGACGAAGGCGGTCTTCTCCGACGGCCAGCAGCCGGTCGTGCGCCTCGTGGTACGCGTGAACGAGCCACTCGCGGGCCTGCACGTCGCGGACGTAATCCCCGCCGGCGCCAACGCACGACCCCTCACGTTCGACATCGGCGACGTGGAGCCGGGCCACGAGGCCGTCTTCTACTACGCGGTTCACTACGACGGTCCGCCCGCCGAGCTCCTGCTCGCGCCCGAGATCGGCTGGCGGGTCCGATGACGCGCCTCCTCCTCCGCCTCCTCCTGTGGACGCTGCCACTCTCCCTCGCGGCCGTGACCGGCGCCCAGAGCGCGGTCGTGGCCTCGAGCGCGCCCCTGGCGATCGACCGCGAGCTCGAACTCCCCGCCGTCCTGGCGTGCGAGGTCGTCACCGTCTCGATGACGGTCCGCAACACCGGCGCGGTCGCCGGCGCCTACACGCTCGTCGAGCGCCTCCAGACCGGCCTCACGCTAGCGTGGTCCGACGCCGACGGCGTGCTGGCGGGCGCGGAGCTGTCGTGGTCCGGTGCGCTCGGCCCGGGCGAGGCCCGCCGCCATACCTACGGCCTGCAGATGAGGGCGGAGTCGCCGCCGCGCGTGCTGTTGGGTGGCACGCTGCTCGCCGACGGGGCGCCCCCGATCGCCAGCGAGACGACGCTCGACCAGGCGAAGCTGGTCGTCGCGCTGGAGCTGGTCGGCGGCGGCACCGTCTTCGTCGGCGAGGAGCGGACACTGCTCCTCACCGTGCAGAACCCGCTCTCGAGGCGCGTGCGCGTCTCGCTCGAAACCCTCGCCACGCCACGGCTCGCGATCCTCGGCGGCGCCACCGACCTCGACGTCCCCGCCGGTGAGGCGGTCGCCGTCGAGGTGCTCGTCCGCGGCGTGGCCGAGGGCGACTCGCTGGTGCGGGTGACGCCGTACGTGTGCGACGCGGCTGCGCCCGTCGCCGACCCTGCCGCGCTGCGGGTGAGCATCGTCCCGGCGCCCGCGCTCCCGCCGGTGCGCCAGTTCACCACCGTGCGCGTCGACGTCGCCGCGTACGACCTGCCCCGGCTCGATGGGCTCCTGCTGGTCCAGCACCTGCCCGATGGCGCCACCTACCTCCCCGGCAGCAGCGCGCTCGACGGCCGGCCCCTGCCCGACCCGCGCTCGGTCGACGAGGCCCTCGTGTTCCACCTCGCGGGGACGACCGCGGGCCGACTCACCTTCGCCGTCGCCCACGACCGCCCCATCGTGGTCGACGAGGGGCATACCGGCGTCGTGGGCCTCACGCCCGAGCCGGAGTTGCTCGCCGGGCGCTCCGACGCCCTCGCGATCGCCGTGGCCGCCGTCCCATCGGCCGCGGCCGCAGCGCCGGCCGCGCTGGCGCCAGCGCCGTTGCCCGAACCCGGCGCGTCCGACGTGCCCGCACCCGTGGCGCAGGAACCCGTCGCCGACCTGTCGGAGCGCGCCCCCGCCGAGCATGAGGCCAGCGCCCCCGCCACGGGCGCGGGTGCCGCTGAGCAGCGAACGGGCGCGCTCTTCCTCGATCCCCCACCGGGCGCCGTCTTCCGCACCCGCGACCGCGTCACCGTGTCGGCCGACACCCCCTTGGGCGCTACCGTCACGCTGACGGTCGACGGCGAACTCGTGTCCGACGACACGGTCGGCACCCGCGTGTTCGACCCGAACCTCGAGCGCCAGACGTTCGACTACGTGGGCGTTCCGCTGCGGGTGGGGCCCAACGAGTTGCGCGTCGAGAGCGTCGGCGTGGACGGCGACACGTTCGTCGACGTGCGCACCGTCTACTTCGCAGGGCCCCCGGTCACCGTGACGGCGACGCCCGTTGAACCCTTCCACGCCGACGGCGCGCGTCCCTTGCTCGTCGACCTGACGGTCGCCGACGCCTGGGGCCACGTGCCGGTCGACGGCTTCCTGACGGTCGAGGTCGACGGCAGCCGTCCTGCCGCCATCGACGCGAATCCGGAGCGCGCGGGCTACCAGGTGCGGCTCGTCGACGGCGCGGCACGGCTCGCGCTGGAGCCGGCGAGCGTGCCCGGGAGGATCGCGCTCCGGGTCCTGGTCGGCGGGGCCTTCGAGACGCGCACCCTCGTCGTCGGCAGCGACGCGCGCCCGTGGATCGTGGCGGGCGTGGCGAGTGCCGGGGCGGCGTACGACACCACGGCGGGGACCGTGCGAATGGGCGCCGAGGCCGGGTTCTTCGCGCGCGGCGGCGTGTTCGACGACGCCGTGCTCACGGTCGCCGGGACGCTGCCCGCCGGGCGCCTCGGGGGGCGCCAACCAGCCGGCTCCGACCCGTTCCCGGTCGTCGGGTCGAGCGGCGTCGTCACCAGCGAGGCCCGGAGCGCCCACGGGGTGTACGCCCGCCTCGAACGCGACCTCAGCTTCCTCGAGTACGGCGACTTCGACACCGGTCTTCAGGGGGTCTTCATCGACCCGCAGCGCGATCTGACGGGCCTGAGCGGCGAGTACCACGCCGAGGAACTCGAACTCCGCGCCTACGCCGCCCTCGTGTCCGGCGAGGCGCCGCGCAGCGTCGACCTGCCGAGCGACGGCACCAGCGTCCGCTTCGTACCCGAGGCGCCGATCGTGCCGGGCTCGCTCCGGGTGGAGGTGGCCAAGCGCGACGCCCTCGGCAACGTGATCCCCGAGGACGATGGCGACCCGCGCACCGGGCGCCTCGCGGCCGGCGTCGACTACCAGATCGACGACGAGGTGGGGCTGCTGGTGCTCTTCCGCCCCGTCCCCCAGGCCGACGAGCTCGGACGCCCCTACGTCCTGCGCCTCCAGTACGTGCTCCCGGAGGGGCCGGGATCCCCGCGGCGCCTGCAGGCGGGCGCCCAGGTCGTCGTCGACCTCGAACCCGTCGCACTTCGCGTCGGGATCGCGCGCGAGACGATCGGACCGAGCGCCTTCACGAGCGTGATCTCCGCGGGCGCCAGCGCCGATCTGGGCGGCCTCGACGCCGACGTCGAGGTCGCCTACGGGAGCGACCAGGACGGCGGCGGCGTGGCGGCGTTCGCGCGCTTGCGCTACCAGGCGGGCGCCCTGGCGGCCGAGGCGAGTTGGCAGCATCGCGATGTCGACTACCGATCGGCCCAGGTGCGGTCCGATGCGGGCGCCGGCGACGTGGTCGCTGCGCGCTTCGGCGTCACCCTGACCGAGAGCCTCGCGGTGGTGATCGGTGGCGAGGTCGCGCGCGGCAGCGGCGACCCTTCCTGGGCGTACCGCGGCGAAGGGCTGGCGAACCTCCGGGTCCGGAGCTTCGATGCCCAGCTCGGCATGGCGGTCGACGGCGGCGCCTGGTACGCGCTCGTGGGCGGCACGATCCGCGATCTCTTCGGTTCCGGCAGCCGCGTGAGCGTCGCGCATCGCCAGAGCCTGAGCGTCGCCGCGCCAAGCGCCACCGAGGTCGTCGTCTCCGTCCCGGTGATCGAGAACGTGGCGGTCACGCTGAGGGACCAGGTCGCGTGGGGCGTGAGCAACACCCTCCTCGTGGGCCTCGAGGCCGGCCTCCCCCACGAGGGCCTCCTGCGCGGCGCCTGCGAGGCCGTCGGCTGTGATCTCGACCCCGTCGTCCCCCTCGGCACGACCACGGTGACGGCCCAGTACGAGATCCCGACCGGCGTGAGCGCCGGGGCCGGCCGCGTGCGCCTGGGTCTCGACACGACCCTCCCCGTCGGCGCCCACGTCAGCCTTCGCGGGTCGGTGGAGCAGACGCTCGATCTCGGCGGCGGCGAAGGCATCACGGTGGTCGGCCTCGGCGCCCGGTACGACGCCGAGCGCCTCGACGCCAGCCTGCTGTACGAGCTGCGCCTGGAAGGCCCCGACGTCAAGCACGTCGCCCGCGCCGGTAGCACGCTCGCGATCGACGAGGACCTCTTCGCCAGCGCCAGCGTCACCTACGTGGACGAGGGGGCCCGCAGCGGCCTCGGCCTGTCGGTGGCCGCCGCGTACCGCGGGGACCGGTTCGACCTCCTCACCGACCACCGCGCCGGGTTCGGCGCCTTCGCGGTTGGCCCCGATGCCGTGACCGGCGACACGCGTGCGACCTGGAGCGCCCACGCGTCGTTCGCCGTGGTCGCCGCCCACGCCTACCGCTGGCTGCCGGGCGAACGCTTCATCGACGCCACGAGCCTGGGCGCCAGCCTCGACCTCTGGCGCGGCGGCACGGTGACCGCCCTGGGCAGGCTGTTCCACGACTGGACCGCGGGTGAGGTCACGCCCGGCGCCACGATCGAGGCATCGCAGCGGATCGGATGCGGCGTGTACGTCGTGGGCGGGTACAACGTGGGCGGCTTCGGGCGCGATGACGGCGCGATGTTCGCGAGCCCGGGTCCGTTCGTCCGTCTGGACGTGGTGTTCGACGAGAACTGGAGCTGCGGACGCAGCGAGGTCGGCGAGCGTCCCGTGGCGGCGCGGTCCGGCACGAGGAGCGAATGATGCCCAACCCCACCCGCCTGCCGCTGCTCGCACGCGCGCTGGCGCGCTCGCTCGTGATCCTGGTCGCCCTCTGGTCGGCCGGCGCCGCCCAAGCGCGCGACGACGGCGTCACCGACTACCTCACGGCGCCCGCGGGGTCGTACGTGATCGACATGGGCCACGTCACGGTGGCCGCCGGCCTCAAGCCGTACGGGATGGTCTACGACATGATCATCAACCACCAGGTGCCGCTCTGGTGGGCCATCGACCCCAACAAGGTCAAGGACGGCGTCGACTTCTCCTACGACGGGAAGAGCTACCGCGCCGGATCGTTCGTGATCTCCGGCGACTTCGTGACGCCCGGCGTGGTGGCCGCCGTCGCCGAGTGGCGTGCGGTGGGCGTCGTCGTGGACGGCCCCGTGCCCACGCCGATCGCCGGCATCCCGGTCTACGACGTCCTCACGTCCTGGCCGCGGGCCGTGCTCGACCTGCAGAACGGCAAGATCGCCGCCGCCTACTTCGTGGCGGCCGGGGTGCCGAGCGCCTACTACCGTCTCGGGCTCCCCAGCGCCCTCACGTCCTGCGACGACCTGTACGTGATGCCGCACGCTGACCCCGCCTGGAGCACGCACAGCAACCTGCTCCCCTTCAACGCGTCGGGCGGCGCCTTCTGGGCCGGATGCCACGCCGTGAGCGTCGTCGAGAACATCACCAACCCCGACGACCCGTCGCAGAGCCTGGGCTTCCTCATGAACGACGGGGCGGTGCTCTTCGGCGATCACGCGGACGGCACCCGCCCGCCCCCGTACGTGTACCGCGAGGCGGCGAACCCGATCATGCAGTTCCTCGGCCTCCTCGACGACGGCACCGACGGCGGCTCCGAGCAGATCTTCCTGCCCGCTAGCGCCGGCTGGCGCTCCGCCGCTCGCGTGAGCGTCTTCGACGACTCGCACCCCAACGTGCCGTCGCTGTCGCCCGGCGAGGCCGCCGTGGTCGTGTTCGGTCGCGGGTTCGGCTCGAGCACGAACGGATACGTGATGTACGAAGCGGGTCACAACCAAGCCGGGTCGGGCCCGCAGGAGGTCGCCGCGCAGCGGGCGTTCTTCAACTTCGTGCTCATGGCCGGCATCGACCGGCGCCCCGAGATCAACACCTCGCACGCGGTCTCGCACGCGGTCTCGCTCGAGGCCGGCGAGACCATCGAACTCACCAGTTCCGTGACCGGCGGCACCGGCCCGTTCACGTACCAGTGGACCAGTAGCGGCGGCGGCACCTTCTCCGACCCCACCTCTTTCACCACCAGCTTCACGGCGCCGGCGGCGACCGTCGACACGTCCATCGTGCTGCGGCTGGTGGTGATCGACGCCTGCGGCCGCTTCAACTTCGAGGCGACCGTCGCGGCGGTGAAGGGCCTGCCCGACCTGGTCCTCACGAAGACGTCGTCGGCCGCCGAGGTGCCCACGAACGAAGCCTTCTCGTACGAGCTGACCGTCACCAACGCCGGCTCCGACGCGACGCTGCTGCAGCTCGTCGACGAGATCCCAGCCGGCGTCACGTACCTCGGCTTCAGCGACCCCGACGGAGATGGCTGGTCGTGCAGCGCGAGCGGCAGCAGCGTCACGTGCACGCTGGCGGCGCTCGCGAAGTCCGCCGGCGCCCGCGTGGTCCTGAACGTCACGGCGCCACCCGAGTTCAGCGAGGCGGTCAACACGGCCAGTGTCTGGTCCGCCGAGCCGGACGTCGATCCCACCAACAACACCGCGAGCGCCACCACGGCGTTCCGACCGGCCACGGACCTGCTGTTCGTGTCGAAGACGGTCGATCCGCTCGTGATCGATATCGGCGCGAGCGCCACCTACACGCTGCGCGTGCGCAACGACGGGCCCCTGGACGCCACCACCGTGATCGTCACGGACGTCCTGCCGGAGGGGCTGACGTTCGTCTCGGCCGACGGCGCCGGCTGGGGGTGCGGCTACGCGCCGGTGTCGCGCGCGGTGACGTGCGTGCGACCGTCGCTCGCGAGTGGCGTCACCGCGCCCGACGTCGAAGTGATCGTCACCGCGGCGAACTCGATCGGCAACCCCTTCGTGAACACGGCGGAAGTCGGCTCGCCCGACGTCGCCGACCTGGATCCCACGAACGACACCGCCTCGGCGAGCTTGGCCGTGCAGGCGAGCGCGGAGCTGAGGCTCATCAAGTCCACCAACAAGCCCGATGCCGGCAATGGCAACGCGCTGAGGTTCTATCTGGATGTCACGAACCTCGGCCCCGACACCGCCACCAACGTACGGATCGTCGACACGCTGCCCTACACCGCGAACGGGGCGGCTCCTCCCGACGGCTTCCGCGAGTTCTGCAAGGGCGACAACTTCTGGTTCACGGGACCCGCGGGCACGAGGGTCCAGGGCACCAACGCCAGCCGCACCTTCACGGTGAACGGCGTCACCTTCTCGGTCAGCTTCGTCGGCATCGATTGCAGCAACATCAACAGCGTCAACCCCATCACGAACCCGGCCCCAGGAACGCTCGTTCAGGTGGTGTGGACGCTCACGCCCGGACTCGCGAGCGGGCAGAGCGTGCAGGTGGAGTTCGAGGCGAAGCGGACGGGGAGCACACAGACGCTCCTCAATACCGGCACGGCGACGAGCGACCTCGCCGACCCTCAGCCGGCGAACAACACGGACGTCATCAGCCTGACGACCGGCGTGAAGGAGTCCGACCTCCAGGTCACGAAGACGGACCTCACCGACCCCGTGCAGGCGAACGCGAACTTCACGTACCGGCTCCACATCCAGAACAACGGGCCGGACAACCTGAACGACCTCGACAAGGCGGCCTCGCTCCAGGACCCGCGGGTGGTCGACGTGCTGCCGCCCGGCACGCAGATGGTCAGCTACGTCATCTACCGCGAGAACAGCAGCACGACGATCGGTCGCACCTGCGTCTACGACCCCCTGGCGGACGGCTTCGCCTGCACCGTCAACGACAACAACCACGACTGGCTGTGTTCCTACGACAGCGCCCTCCACGCGCTGACGTGCGACTGGAACGACAACGACAACCAGTTCGAGAACGGCCAGAGCCACTACATCGACATCACCCTGAAGGCCCCCAACCGCGGTGACGTGATCACGAACACGGCGACGGTCTCCTACCTCCACACCGCGCGCATCGACAACGCCGATCACAACGACACCGACACCGAGACGACCACGATCCTGCCACCGCCGGTCGATCTGGCGGTGACGAAGGGCGTGACGCCCGCCGTTCCGACCTATGGCGGCACCGTGACGTTCACGGTCACGGTGTTCAACGATCCGGCGGGCTTCGCCATCCCCGCCACGGCCACGTCGCTGTCGCTGGTGGACCCGCTGCCGGCGGGCCTCACCCTCCTGACCCGCACGCTCTCGCAGGGAGTCGCGGCGGGTGACGTGTGGTACGTGGGCGACCTCGCACCGGGCGCCACGGCCACCATGACGATCACGGCGCGCGTCGACACGCTCGCGGCCGTCACGAACACCGCCTCCCTGGGCACCCTCGACCAGATCGACGTGAACGCCGCGAACGACTCGGCCAGCGTGATCGTGAACGTGCCGGACGCCGACCTCGCCCTCGTGAAGACCGCCACCGACCTCACGCCCGACTTCGGCAGCACCGTCACGTACGCGCTCACCCTCACCAACCTGGGGCCCGACGCCGCCGTGGCGAGCGTCACCGACGTGCTGCCGCTCGGCCTCGCGCTCGACCTTCCCATGGCGTTCGTCGCGAGCGCGGGGTCCGCCGTCTACGATCCCGTGACGCGGGCGGTGTCGTGGACGGGCGTCGCGCTCGGGCCCTCGGCGTCGGCGACGCTGACGTTCCCCGCCCGGGTCGTCACCGTGAACGACGTCACGAACACCGCCCGCATCGCCACCTCCACGCTTCCCGATCCCGTGGCCGCGAACGACCAGTCGACCGTCGTGCTGGCCGTCCAGTCGGCCGACCTCGGCGTCACCAAGGGGAGCTGGCTCGAGGACCTGGTCGGCCGCCCCGGCCAGCCCGACCCCGGAGACCGCGTCACGTACCTGGTCACCATCCACAACGCCGGCCGCAGCGACGCCACGAACGTCACCGTCACCGACCCCGTGCCCGCTGGCGTCACGTACCTCTCCCACGTCGCGCCGGGAGGCACCACCTACGACCCGACATCCGGTACCTGGACCATCCCGGCTCTGGCCGTGGACGCCGAGCTCACCCTCGAGGTGACCGTCGAACTCGTCGCCTACGGCACCATCAGGAACGTCGCCACGATCGTCACGGCCGACCAGGTCGATCCGAACCTCAACGACAACACTGCGGAGCACGTCATCCTCAGCGGGGGCGAGGCCGACCTCTCGATCACCAAGAGCGTCGACGACAACCAGCCGTACCTGGGGGAGACCGTCACGTTCGACATCGCGATCACGAACTACGGTCCGGACGTCGCCTCGAACGTGGTGGTCCGCGACCTGCTGCCGAGCGGGCTCGCCTACGCGGGGCACGTCGCACCCCCGGGCACCGCGTACGACCCGGTGACCGGCGACTGGTCGATCCCGGAGATCGCCAACGGGGCCCGGTTCGTCCTGGAGGTCTCGGCCGTGGTCCGCGAGCGCGGCGCCATCGTCAACCTGGCCCGCGTCCAGCGCCTCGACCAGGGCGACCCGGACGACACCAACGACACCTTCTCGGTGTTCCTCGCCGCCCTCGAGGAGGCCGACCTGGAGCTCGTCAAGCGCGTCGACGTGGCCGAGGTGCTCGTCGGCGAGAGCGTCACCTTCA
Source organism: Trueperaceae bacterium (assembly GCA_019429025.1). Taxonomy (GTDB): domain Bacteria; phylum Deinococcota; class Deinococci; order Deinococcales; family Trueperaceae; genus JAABTL01. Next base: position 13,513 of record JAHYJQ010000016.1, read on the forward strand.
CGGTGGAGATCGTGAACCGGGGGCCCGGGATCGCGAGCCTCATCCGGGTGGTCGACGAGCTGCCCCTCGGCCTGACGATCGTCGACCCCCTCGCCGACGTCGGCACCAACAAGGGCAGCGCCAGCTACGACCCGTCGACGCACAGCGTCACCTGGTCGGTGGGCAGCCTGCTCGCGGGTGATCCCCCGTACCAGCTCACGATCCGGGCGCGCGTCGATGCCCAGCCGCCGCTGACGAACCTCGCCGAGATCGTCGCGTCGAACCGGCGCGACCCCGACTCCACGCCCGGCAACGGCATCCTTGGCGAGGACGACGACGCCAGCGTCACGCTGGTGATCCGCGGCGTGACCGTGGCCGGGCGCGTGTACCACGACGTCGATACCGACGGCACACCGGACATCGACGAGTCGTGGGACTTCGCGGCCGACGGCGTGACGCCCACGCCCACGATGTACGCGCACCTCGTCGATTCCGCTACGGGGCTGGTCCTGCGCAGCGCGACCGTGAGTACCGGTACGGGGACGTACGCGTTCCTCGGCGTGACCGCCGGCGGGTACCGCATCGTCGCCAGCGCGGTCCTGATCGCCGATGGCGACCCGCTCCCGGCGGGAGGCGCGCCGAGCGGATGGCTGTTCGTCTCGCCGGCCGCCGGCGTGCTTCCGCTCTCCGTCACCGACGTCCCGATCGGCGACGCCGACGTCGGCCTGTTCCACGGCTCGCTCGTGTCCGGCACGGTCTTCCGCGACGATGGGCACGGCGCCGGTGTCAGCGCCGACGGCGTGCTGCAAGGGAGCGAGGCCGGCATCCCGAGCGCGGTGGTGACGGCCAGCGACGCCCTCGCCAGCGTATCGACCGTCACGACGGCCGACGGCACGTACCGGATCTACCTTCCGGCGACCTTCGGCGTGGAGGTCACGCTGTCGCACTCCCTGCCCGTGCCCACCGGCACCAGTGTCGCGGGCGCGTCGGTGGACGCCTGCCTGGAGACGGCCTTCCGCGACGGCGGCGCGGCGTCGAGACTGCTCGGCGACGTCGACTGCTCGCTCCTGATCGACGGCGGCGAGACCGGCTTCACGGCCGGCACCGTGTACGCCGGCTACGACTTCGGCGTGGGACGCGCGAGCCGATTCATCGCCGACCAGTTCGGCAGCGTCGCCAGCCCCGGCACCATCGAGTACGTGCACCTGTACACGCCGGGCATGCCTGGCGCCGTCACGTTCGCGGCGGACGCCGACGCCTTCACGTACCTGGTGTTCGTGGACGCAGACTGCGATGGCGTGGACGACCCCGACGAGGGCGCGCTCGAGATGCCTGCCACGATCGTCGTCGGGCCTTCGTGGCCGCGCCTCGGCGACGGCGCGTTGGCTGGGTGCGCGGTCCGGGTGCGCGTGATCGTGCCGGACGGTGTCGTCGACGGCTTCACCGACATCGCCGCCGTGACCGCGTCGCTCGTGTGGAGCACGAACCCGCACGCGGTGACCGACACGACCCTCGTCATCGACACCACGCGCGTGTCCTCGTCGGGCGGTCTTTCGCTCGCCAAGGAGGTCTGCAACGTCACGGAAGGCTGCGTCTACGACGTGGCGGGCCAGGGTCGACCCGGCGACGTGCTCGAGTACCGCGTCACGTTCACCAACCGCGGCATCGACGACGTCAGCGACCTGGTCGTGTACGACCCGGTGCCGTTCTACACGACCATCAGCCTCGACCAGTACGGCGTCACGGGTGAGCTCGAGTTCACGTGCCCGGACGGTTCGGTGGTCGCGGTCGACATCGGTGAGGTGGCGGGTATCGCGGTCGACGTCTCGACCGTCTGCGGCATCGCGGTGGTGCGGCCCGGCGAGAGCGGCTCGTTGCGCTACCGCGTCACGATCGATTGAACCGGCGGCCGATTGAACCGGCGGCGCGGGAGCGAACGCGGGGGTCTCGAGGACCGCGCCGCCCCGCGCCGCCTCGCAGCGCCGTTCGCCGTGCGGCATCACCGCGCTGCGAGAAGGGTTCGATCTTGTGGGGCCGCGTCGCCGACCGGACGGGCAACCGCGGCGTGTTGGCGATCGGCACGTTCCTGGCCCGGGGGTTCCACTGGCGGTGAGGGAGTTGCGGCCGGTGCGCCGCACTGCGGGGCACGGGCACGGACCCAGGTTCGGTTGGCAGGGACCCAACGAGGAGTCCCGGCTGACCTGGAGGCCGCTACGTTCGCAACGCGTGGAGGGGTCGTCGCCTTGGGGTGGTCGAAGCCGATGGTGGCTGCGACGGTCCGGCACGTGCCTGGCTGCGCCGGACTGCGCATCTGGTGTCCGCGTGAGGGTGCGTGAGGTGGTCGCCCGGCTCGAAGCCGATGGCTGGCGGCTGGTGCGGACGCGTGGTAGCCACCGCCAGTTCCGACACGAGGAGAAGCCCGGTACAGTAACGGTAGCCGGAGCGCTCGGGGTCGACGTTCCACCAGGAACGTTGCGTTCGATCCTGAAGCAGGCCGGCTTGAGGGAGCCCACGTGAGGTACGCGGTCATCGTCGAGGAAGGCGAGACGAGCTTCGGCGCGCACGTTCCGGATCTTCCCGGCTGCGTGGCCGTGGCGTCGACGCGCGCGGAGGTGCTGCGCCTCATCCGCGAGGCCGTGGCGTTCCATCTGGAGGGCTTGCGGGAGCAGGGTTCGCCGCTCCCCGCCCCATCCACGGTCGCCTTCGTCGACGTCGCGGCCTGAGCGCAGCCTTCACCCGTGTCGGGGTCGGTGCGCCGCCTTGGGCACCGAGACCGTGGCGGGCTCGGGCCCACCGCACCGCACGGGAGCCGTAGACTCGTGGGTGCATGGGCCACGCCCCGCTGCCCGCCTCCGCACCACCCCCCTCCGCGCCGTTCCCGTCGCCACCCGGTGCCGCCGCCTACCTGACGGACCTGGACCCGCCCGTGCGGGCGCAGGTTCGCCGCACGATGCGCCTGACGATCCTCGAGGGGTCGTTCACCCAGGTCTTCCTCAACTGGACCACCGGCAGCGTGCTCGTGGGCTTCATGCTGCACCTGGGGGCTGCGCCCACCGAGCTCGCGCTCGTCAGCGCGGCGCCCCACCTGTCGCAGCTGGCGAGCCCGTTCGCTGCCTACCTTGCGGCGCTGCTGGGGCGGCGCAAGGCGCTGACGGTGACGATGGCTCTGGCAGCGCGGTTGACCTGGCTGTTGGCCGCCGCCCTGCCGGCGTTCGGCCTCCCCGACGCCGCCCGCCCGTGGGCGCTGATCGGCCTCGTGCTCGTCAGCAGCCTCTTCCTGGCGTCGCACAACACCGTGTGGACGGCGTGGATGGGCGACGTGGTGCCGGAGCGCGAGCGGGGCCGGGCGTTCGGCCTGCGCACCGGCGTGATGGGCGTGGTGGGCACGGCCGCGAACCTGGGGGCCGGCGCCTTCCTCGACCGCGTCGGCGCGCCGCTGTCGTTCCAGGTCGTCCTGCTGGTGGCCGTGGTCGCGGGGTTGGTGGGCGCGGCGGTCGTGGCGCAGCAGTTCGATCCTCCCACCGCGGTCGAGCGCGTCCGCTGGCGGCAGTTGCTGACCCTCCCCTGGCGCGACCGCGGCTTCCGCCGCCTGCTGCGCTTCACCGCCTACTGGAACTTCGTGGTCATGCTGTCGGGGCCGTTCGTGACCCCCTTCTACCTGCAGGAGCTGGGGATGACCTTCACGCAGGTGGCGCTGGCGGGGACCCTGACGGCGCTCACGGCGCTGGTCACGACGCCGCTGTGGGGCCGGGTGACGGACCGGGTGGGCCACAAGCGCGTCCTCATGCTGGGGACCTTCCTCGTCGGGCTCCTGCTGCCCGGTGGCTGGATCGTGGCCGGCCTGACGGGGAGCCTGGCGTGGATCTGGGCGACCTCGGTCGCCGACGCGTTCGCCTGGGGCGCCGTGCGCCTGGCGGCCTTCAACCTGGCGCTGGCGTCGGCGCCGCGCACGAACCGGGTCGTGTTCATCGCCATGCTCGGTCTCGCCACCGGCGTCTCGGGTTTCCTCGGCGGGGCGATCGCGGGGCCGCTGTTGCTGGCCCTCCAGCGCCTCGACGTGACCGTCCTGGGCGCGCGACCGAGCGGCTACGTGTGGCTGTTCGCGGTGGCGCTGGTGCTGCGCACGCAGGCGTGGTGGTGGCTGCGGTCGGTGCCGGACGACGGCGGCGGGGTCGCGCTGCTGCCGGCGGTCGGTCGGTGGCGCTGGCCGTCGCTTCGGCGGCCGACCCTTCGGCGTCGCTGAACGCGGCTATACTGGAGCGAACGAGTTCGTACCAAGCCCCAACCGGCCGGCCGAGGCCGCCGCCCACGGCGCCCCGCCCGGCCGCGCTCGGTGCGGAGGTGGTGGGTCGTGCGGCGATCGACGTTCCCGAGTCGACGGTGGACCTTCGTCCTGGTGGTCGCGGTAGGGGTGGCCGGCGCGTTGCAGAGCTGTGGCGACGGCGCCGCGGGCACCGTCGAGAGCGTGAGCATCGCGGGCGCCACGCCGCGGTACGTGCAGGCGGGCGAGACCCGAACGCTCACGGCGGTCGTCGAAGCGCGGGGTGGCGCGACCACCGGCGTCGTGTGGCGCAGCAGCGACGAGGACGTCGCTACGGTCGGCGCCGACGGAACGGTCGTCGGGGTCGCCCCCGGCGAGGTGCTGGTGATGGCGGTCAGCGCCTTCGACGCCACGAAGTTCGCGGTGGCGGCGCTCGAGGTGACGCCCGCGGCGATCGTCACGGCGGCGACCGACGGTACCTACCTCACCCTGGCGGGCCTGCGGCTCGACGCGCCCGACGCGACCGGACCGGGCACGCGGACCATCGTCCTGGACCTCGCCTGGCCCGAGTCGTGGCGCGGTCTAGACCGCCCCACGTGGGTCGCCGCCGAGGACAACTGGGACGCCGTATGGCTGTTCGCGAAGTTCCGGGTTGCGGACGGCCCCTGGCGGCACGCCACGCTGGCGGCGTCCGGGCACGAGGCGCCCACCGGTTCTGTCGTCCTCGTTCCCGCCGACGGCGCCGGTGCCTTCGTCCATCGCGAGGCGGCCGGCTACGGGGCGTTCTCGGCGGACGGTGTGCGGCTGGTCTGGTCCTATGCGGGCGACGGTGCGGTCCCGGGCGACGCGCTCGAGGTCCGGGTGTTCGGCATCGAGATGGTGTACGTCCCCGAGGGATCCTTCTACCTCGGCGCGGGCGGCAGCGAACCGTGCGGCTTCCGGGACGGCCCGACGGCCGACCCGTTCCTCGTTGCGCAACCCGGACCGATCACCCTGGGCGACGCACCCGGAACGTTGTCCTGGGCGACGGAGGGCTGCTCCCTGGCGGGATCGCCGGAGGGCGTCACCGACGCGGCCTACCCGAACGGCTACGGCGCCTTCTACCTGATGAAGCACGAGCTCAGCCAGGGGCTGTTCGCGGGCTTCCTCAACACGCTCACGCAGGCGCAGGCCGACGTCCACCGACCGACCGCGGACCTCGACGCCTACCGCTTCGGGCTCACGGGCGGCGCGGTGGGATCGTACGCCAGCCTTCGGCCGCACGTGGCGATGCCGTGGATCCCTTGGTCCGTGGCCGCGGCGTTCGCGGATTGGGCAGGCCTGCGGCCCATGAGCGAGCTGGAGTTCGAGAAGGCGGCCCGCGGCCCGCTGCCGCCGACCGCGGAGGCCTTCGCGTGGGGAACGACCGCGATCGTGCCCGCGACCGGCCTCGAGCAGGCCGATGCGCCGAGCGAGGTCCCGCTCCCGGCGGACGCCAACGCCAACGTGGCCCTCGGCCTCGGCCCGACCCGGGTCGGCGCCTTCGCGGCGGTCGGCCGCACGCGCGAGGACGCCGGCGCGGGCTATTACGGCGCGCTCGACCTCAGCGGCAACATCCTGGAGGTCGCCGTGACGGTGGGCGTGCCCGAGGGACGAGCCTTTGGCGGGGCGCACGGCGACGGCGCCTTGGCGTCGTCGGGGCACGCGGACGTGGCGGGCTGGCCTACCACGAACGTGAAGGGCGTGGGCACGCGCGGCGGATTCTTCCAAGGGGGCGCGGCGGAGGCGCGCACGTCGTTCCGCTCCCTCGCCGCATTCACGAGCTCCGCCGCGCATCCCTGGTTCGGTGCCCGTTTCGCACGCAGCGCGCCGTGAACGAGCCCGCTCACGGCACCCCCACGGCGCGCGCAGGCCGGCTCAACGGGTCCTCGCTGTGCGCATTCCGCTCGGCGTCAGCAGGTGGCTCATCGGCGCGTCGTGCGGCGCCGTCGGCAGACGATCGACGACCAGCGCGTCCAGGGTGACCCCGACCCGGGGCACGCGCCCAGGGAGCCTCGGCAGCAGCCGGTCGTAGTGCCCCTGCCCGTGGCCCAGGCGGCCACCATGGAGGTCGAAGGCCAGGCCGGGCACGAGCACCAGGTCGATCGCCTCGAGGTCGACGGCCGGCGCGTCGGGGGGCGGCTGCAGGAACCCGAACGGATGGCGCTCGAACGGCTCCCGCCAGGCGCGCACCTCGAGCGGCTTCCCCGGGCCGACGGTGCGGGTGGTCGCGAGGGCCGGCCCGGGCGCGTCCCCAGCGCGCCACCCGGCTTCGACCGGGTCGAGCTCGTCGCCGAACGCGACGTAGACGAGCACCAGGCGCGCCTCGCGCCACGGGGCCCAGGCCGCGAGCCAGGCGCGCAGGGTGGACTCGTCCGCGGCGCGGCGCCCGGGCGCCGCGGCCCAGGCGCGCCGCACGCCCCGGGCCCACGCGCGCCAGGCGGGCTTGCCGGCACCCGGCGCCGGCGCCGCCACGGGCTCGCGAGGCTCGGCGGCGTTCGGCCCGTCCGGGCCAGCGTCCGCCGCGCCTTTCTTGGGTCCGCTGGCCCTCATGCCGCGAGGCTACCCCGCCGTACAGTGGCGTCATGCCCGAGACCACCCTCGCCACCTTGCACCACCTCGTCGACAAGCGCTTCGTGGGGACGATCCCCGATGGCCGTCAGGTCCTCATCGACGGCACCAAGGAGCATCCACTCGGCATGGGCCCCATGCAGCTCGTGCTCAACGCCTGGGGCGGCTGCGTCGCGTACGACGTCGTGGAGATGCTCAAGAAGCGGCGCGTCGACGTCAAGAGCTACCGCGTCGAGCTCGAGGGCGACCGCCACGACGGCGTGCCCGCGTTCTTCACGCGCCTGCGGCAGCGCCACGTCATCGACGCGCCGGGCCTCGACCGCAAGACCTTCGAGCGCTTCGTCGATCTGGCGATGCGCAAGTACTGCTCGGTGGGCATGAGCCTGAAGGCCGAGCAGAGCTTCGAGGTGGAGCTGCTGCACGAGGCCGCCGAAGCGGCCGAAGCGGGCTGACGGTCGGCGTCGGTCGACGTCGGTCGACGGTCGCCGCCGGCTGAGCGCGAACGCCGCCCGGGCGCGGCGGTCGGGTTCGCCACGAACGCGCCGCTCCAACCTGGTACGCTCGTCTGGATGCCCCCCCAGGTCGACCTGGCGGACCCGTCGCTGTACTTCAACCGCGAGCTCAGTTGGCTGGCGTTCAACCAGCGCGTGCTGGAGGAGGCGCAGGACGCCTCGCAGCCGCTGCTGGAGCGGCTGAAGTTCCTGGCCATCTTCGCCAGCAACCTCGACGAGTTCATGATGATCCGCTACGCCGGCCTCAAGGAGCAGCAGGCGGCGGGGGTCACCGCCCGCTCGTTCGACGGCCTGACGGCGGCGGAGCAGTTGACCGCGGTCTCCGCTGCCCTGCATCCGATGGTGCTGGAACAACGGCGCGTCCTGCGCGAGGAGGTGTTGCCGGCGCTGGAGCGCCACGGGGTCGTCATCCGCGACGTCGGTGGCCTGGACGAGGCCGAACGGGCCGCCGTCGACGTCTTCTGGCGCGAGGAGCTGTTCCCCGTCCTCACCCCCCTGGCGATCGACTCGGGCCACCCCTTCCCGCGGCTCCCGAACCAGTCGTTCGCGCTGCTGCTGGAGGTGATCGACGAGGACGCCGGCAGGCCCAGGTCGGCCATCGTGCAGGTGCCCTCGGTGCTGCGGCGCTTCCTGCGGCTGCCCGCCCCGGGCCACGCCTTCGTCATGCTGGAGGACGTCATCCGCGACCGGGTGGCCGAGCTGTTCCCCGGCCACGCGGTGCGCCGCGCCCACGGCTTCCGCATCACCCGCGACGCCGACATCGAGATCGCCGAGGACGAGGCCGCCGACCTGCTGCGCGCCGTCGCGGACGAGGTGCGCCGCCGTCGCTGGGGCGACGCGGTGCGGCTGGAGGTCCTGGAGGGCATGCCCGCGGACTGGGTCGAGCGCCTGCGCGAATGGTTGAAGCTGCTGCCCGAGGACGTCTACGAGGTCCCCAACCACCTCAACGTGGTCGACTTCATGGAGCTGGCGCAGCTGCCCATCCCCGACCTGCGCGACCCGCCGTTCAACCCGCGCCTGCCGCGCGAGTTGCGGCGTCACGCCTCGGTGTTCGACGCCGTCCGCGAGCGCGACGTGCTGCTGCACCACCCGTTCCACGCCTTCGACGCGGTCCAGCGGTTGCTCGACGACGCCGCCGACGACCCCGACGTGTTGGCGATCAAGCAGACGCTCTACCGCGTCGGCCGCAACTCGCCGATCGTCGCGGCCCTCGAGCGGGCCGCCGGCAACGGCAAGCCGGTCACGGCGATGGTGGAGCTCAAGGCGCGCTTCGACGAGGAGAACAACATCGTCTGGGCGCGCGAGCTCGAGCGCGCGGGCGTGCACGTGGTGTACGGCCTGCCCGGGCTCAAGACGCACGCCAAGGCGCTGCTGGTCGTGCGCCGCGAGCGCGACGCCGATGGCGCGACCGTCATCCGGCGCTACATGCACCTGGGCACCGGCAACTACAACGCCGGGACCGCGACCGTGTACACCGACATGGGGCTGCTGACCTGCGACCCCGACCTGGGGGCCGACGTCTCCGATCTCTTCAACCTGCTCACCGGCTTCAGCAAGCAGCGCACCTGGAGGAAGCTGTGGGTCGCGCCGGAGACGATGCGCGGCGCGCTGATGGCGGCGATCGAGCGGGAGACCGAGCACGCCAACGCCGGCAGGCCGGCGCGCATCGCCGCCAAGATGAACTCGCTCGTCGACCCGCGGGTCATCCAGGCGCTCTACCGCGCCTCGCAGGCCGGCGTCGAGATCGACCTCATCGTGCGGGGCGTGTGCTGCCTGCGGCCGGGGGTTCCGGGGGTCTCCAAGCACATCCGGGTTCGCTCGATCGTGGGGCGCTTCCTGGAGCACGCGCGCGTCTTCTACTTCGAGGACGGCGGCGCGGGCCGCCTCTACCTGGGGTCGGCGGACTGGATGCAGCGCAACCTCAACGCCCGCATCGAGTCGCTGTTCCCCGTCGAAGACCCGCGGCTGAGGCGCGAGATCATGAAGGTGCTCGACCTGGGCCTGCGCGACAACGTCAAGGCGCGCGAGCTGCAGGCGAGCGGCGCCTACGTGCGCGCGCGACGGCGCCCGGGGCAGCGGCGGCTGGACAGCCAGGCGCACCTGCTCGAGCGTTCGCGGCGCAAGGGCTAGGACGCGCGCCAGATCAAGCCTGGATGGGGCCGGGGCCTCCGCTCGGCATGTCGTCGCCCGCGCGCCCGGCGGCGAAGCCGGTCTGCAGGCCCATGAGCCAGCCGAGCTTGAGCATGAACAGCAGCGTGTCGGCGTCGCCCTCGGCGACGCGGCGGCGGACGTACTCCAGGGTGCCCTCGGGCAGGCCCACGGCGTCGACTTCCTGCGCGTAGCGGCGGCGCATCTCTTCGAGGAAGGTCTGGATCAGTCGCTCTCGCTCGTCCATGTCGTAGCGCCATGGTAGCCGACGCGGCGCGACGCCCCGCGTCGGTCAGCATGCGGGGGGTTCGAACGTGACCGCCGAGCCCGGTCTGGCCTGCGCCAGGCCGGCGAGGTCGCGCGGGTCGACGATGCCGGCGACGGCGTAGCCGCCGGTCCGTCCGCGGTCGTTGAGGAGGACGACCGGGCGTCCGTCCGCCGGGAGCTGCACGGCGCCGAGCGGGACGCCTTCGGAATCGACGTCGGGCCGGCGGGCACGGATGCGGCGGCCGTCGAGCCAGGCGCCCATCCGGTCGCGGGCGCCGAGCGCGAACGCCGTCGCCAGCAGCGCGGCGTACGCCTCGTCCTCGCCGTGCGGCCCAGGGTGCAGGCGCAGCGCCAGGTGCGAGGCGTGGCGCACCCTCCCCTGCCAGCCGGGATCCGGCGGCCGTGGGTCGGCCGCGAGGCGCAGGGCGTCGCCGGCGCGCAGCGCGCGGCCGAAGCCGCCGACGCCGGCCCGGGCGTCCGTGCTGCCCTCGCCCACCAGGTCCGGGTGGCCGACCGGACCGCCCGCCGGCGCCAGCCCGCCGCCCACGGCCAG